>NZ_JAJCGR010000035.1:0-31586 GCF_020553125.1 Blautia sp. MSK20_18 | reverse complement strand
TATGCGCTTTCATCTCGGATATAGAATAACCGAGGATTCCCGCTTTAAATCCTAAAAAAAAGAACAAGCACAAAAATATACTTGTTCTTTTCTGTATAATTAGCAAAACCGCAGCTGTCCGCTTTCTTCGGTTGTGACTGGAGTCTCAGCCTTTATCAGCAATACAGCCGCATCGGCTTTCTTTGGCACAACGGTTTCAATGTTCTCTACTACCGGGACCATCTTTTTAGCCAATGCCATCAAGCGGAAATATTCAGCAGTTCCACCATCTTCCTTTTCGCTTGAAGCGTAGTTTCTGATAGCCGTTGACAACATTTCAAAAGAAACAAAACGGTATCTACTTATCGGATTTCTATTTGACACATTTTCAAGAACATAAGGATTATCGCCAGCATCAGGACGGTATGAAACGAATTCATAAACAATCCCATTGAGCCGGCATCCAACTCTGTATCCTTCTTCATTAAGACCCATATCCTTTAATACGGTCATCATGTCCGTATTTGCAACCTTCTTTGATTCGTTCAGGGTTGCAATACGTGCACGGATATCTCTTCTGGCCTCATTCACTGCTGCAGAAGACCTGATATCCTCTATACCGAGCATTTCTGCTTTATCTGCAAGCTCGTGAATCTCCTGGAGTGCTTCGCGAATCATCATGTTAACGCCGTCTTCAAATGGAACAGAAAACATATATCCTTTGAGGTCAGAGAACTCCGCCATTCCATTCTTGAGGCTTTTAAGGACATAATAAAAGCCCAGTTCATCCATAGCGCCCATCTCGTAAAAATCTGCCGGAAGTCCGTACGCCGGGCATACCTCCGCAAACATAGTCTTGTCTGTATCCTCAACGAATACCGGTCTTACTCTCTTCTTTGTTGTAAACATTTTACCCATAATAAGGCTCCTTTCTTTGTATCAAAAATTTTATACAAGTTTAATATGCAAAACGCACGGAGTCTTAAAAAAAGCAGCCGCACAACAGCCAGACAGTTTCTCATTGTTTTTCCATTGCTGCCTGCATGCTACGCCACTCTATTCCTACACCCAGCCTATTGCCAATATTTGTGCTAGAGCCAAACCAATATGGAGTGTATAAATATTTTGTAATGGCTCAAATCTTCACATCTTTACTTGCTTTTCAAGCAAGTAAATCTGAAAGATTTAGAGCGTCGCTGAATAGGCTTACGCCTATTCGCTCCCAGTTTTTCATGCTGCGACATGCATGTAATTCTACGATGTTCTATTGGTTATTGGCTAACGCTCAGCAGTCAGTCGTATACACTAGGTATCTGGCATTTGTTTCGGTGAACTGGCGTTCACCTACACCAGACGCTGTGGCAGTCGTTAAGTTGCCGGGTTTTGTGTTCCACAACGTTTAACATACGAAAAAAGTAACACTTTGTCGATAAATTTGAGCTTGCGCCATATGACCCCGGCAATAGGAGTGAGCTGAGCGGGTTGACATAGTTTCTCCTATGAAGGAATATGAAGAAAAAATAACTACAAAAAGAGTTACTTTTTCCAGAAAAACTATGCCAATCCACACTCAGCCCACTCCAAAAAGTAATGACACCCGTATAATGAGTCGTTCGCCTCGCATATCATGACGGCTTTGAATAGTCGCTGCTATTAGCAGCGCATGCCTTATTGCAGTGAGTCTCGCGACTCTCTGCGGATGTGGTCATATAAGTCACCTTATATTTTTCGCCGCCCCTCACATCCTTCACTTTCGTTCATTAAGCATGTTCAGGATACTTAACTTATGCGGAAGACATTCTCTTCTTCTCTGTTCTTCCGCATAGGTTAAGCATCCTCGGCATTCGCAGCAATTGCGTGCGAGCCCCCGCGTCCTACGTTTAACCCTATATTTATTTCTGAATATACGTGTTTTTCAACATCTAGACATTGCAACGTGTCCTTAGGCTTATTGAGGTCCTGAAACGCGCCTTAACCCCTTTGGTGCCCCAGCTGATTCAAAGCCTTATCTGCTGGTCCCCGCCGATTTCTTGCCGCTCGGCCGTTCACTTAACGTTGTTTTAGTAATTGTTGATGATATCGTCCTTTTTAACTGATAAATTGTTATCCAGGAAGATATTGGTATTCTTTTGTTGCTATTTTTTCTTTCTTTTTTTGGCAACAAAAAACACCAGTCAAACGCTGCGTCTGCAGCACCCGTGGAATCCACGGCAATCCCTGCTGTATTACTACAGCAGCATCTCGTTTCTCATCACGCTCCGGTTCGTCCGTTTGCGCCCTGTACTGATAACAGGTGATGCCTCATGATTTTATTTTTTATTTAAAATCCCATAAAACCGCCGGTCTTATATGACCAGGTTGCAACGGAATCATGGTCTTCGTTAACGAGTTTCTTTTGCATCATTTTTTCGGTGCAATTCCAATATGCTAAATAAAATAAAAAAAGTGCGAAAAATAAAAATATTTTTTTTGAAAAAATAAACACTGAAAAATATTCTATACAAAAAATAAAAAAGACGGCTTTTTGAGCCGTCTAAGCATGTTTTTTCTCATTTTGCAAAGGAAAAGATTAACGCGATGATTCCAACTATCAAAAGAATCATCAGTGCTGCCGTAATTAGCCCACTTGTTGCCAGAAGAATCATAGCGACCGGAAAAAAGATAAAAGAAAGGATTAATTTTCCGACACTCCATGCCAGCTTAATTGCAAGCCAGAAAAAATCTACGACAACAGCAAACATTAAAATAATAAAAATTGTACTTAACATATTGATTACCTCCTCTGTTTAGAAAAAAAATAAAAGGGGATTATTTTATATCCCCTCTGAAAAAATCAAATTCTTTCAAGTGTCAGTCTAAGTGTCTTTCCGCTTAATTTAACACTCATTTCAACATGGCCATCCGCAACATACATAAGTGTTCCATCAACAATCTTGCTAGAACTATACCCAAGCAGTTCGTCATGCATTTCATAAGATGCGATGCCAAGGTCCGCATCTGTCTCTAATGTGATGTCTTTGAGCTCAAGCTCGTTTCCATCCGGCCTCTGAACATTAACGTCCATTTTATTACCCATAATAGACACGAACACATTTTCAACATAATCGGCCCCTACTGGAAAACGATTGCTGGTGATATCAATGACCTTCCACATGCCATCAAAAGACACTTCTTCTGAATAGTCATCGTTTTTCTCCATTGAGAACACCTCATCGTTTCCATCCGGTCCTGTTTTATGCAGGGTTTCTGTCACGTTGTTGTAATCCATTGTGACTACATCCTTATCTAATGCTTCCAGGAAGCTTACAGATAAGTTGTCTGCATACCATTTGCCCTGTGTAAATACAACATCTCCAGGCTTAGCATCGTCTGTAAAACGAATGTAATAATCGCCATCATCTTTTAACTCAACAACGGCTTCTCTTTCATCCCATGTTCCATACCATGTTCCGACAACGCTATTAGATACATATGACTCCATAGCGGTTTCTTCCGGTGTTGGGTCTTTTGCAAAAGTCTGAGCTGGAGACAGTGCAACAACAGAAGCAGCGATAACAACAGTGACCATTTTTTTTGTGATTTTTTTCATTTTTTTTCTTCCTTTCATGTTTGAAAAATTATTTTATCGATAACAATATGTAGGATTTATTGAACCATAAAAAAAAGAAGTAGATACATATTACGTATCTTCTTCTTTTTTTTTGGTTCTTTTTGATAACTCGCCGTTCCGGTTCGTAACCAGACTTCGAACGGGGATTCTGACCCACGTGCGAAGTTAAAACCGAAACATTTGACCCGCGGACGGCTTTTTGTCGGTCGGGAACTTCCCGTTCTCCGTTGATAACTCGCCGTTACCGGCTCGTTACCAGATTTTATTAATTTGTATGTGCTGCTGCTCCAGCCGTACCAGGCTTGATATCTTTTGTTTTTGCCGTGCTGGTGCCATCAGAATCGATATAGTTGTCTGTATCTGGTTCAGAACCTGAATCGGCGTTTTTCTTACTCTTCTGCTCGGATGCGGCTGCCATCTTCTTTGCTTTTTTTAGTTCTTTTTCCGTGCTCTTTTTCATATTTAACTGCATTTCATAATCATCAGTCCTTAAAGTACATATAATAGTCTTGTCATTAAGGGAAACCATATCCAGGATAAATGGCTTATCGTTATTTTCTATTGCACAGGTTAGCGTTCCGTTCTCAAAAGAGCCGTCCAGTTCGTCAGCCTGGATTGGATTGTTCGATGAAGTATTGTCAATATAAATATCAACTTTTTTATTTTTAATGTTTAAAAAAGCACTTGCAATTCCAAATGTAGATGGTTCAGCGGAAAGTTTTCCAATACTTACAGAGTCTGCTTCCCAAACTCCGTTAAAATCGGATTCATCAGCATTTTTATTTGGCGTTTTATCAGATTCTGAGGAGTAGACATCTTCGTCTTTTGTTAGCTTCATTTTTGCCCCCTTAACCTTCGTGATGAGGCTGTCCCCATTAAATATATATGTCGTTTCACTGTTGTCCCCTTTATCTGTGATGACGTTGTCTCCATCCATTATCCATGTTCCGGTCTCTTCATTTCGTCCCTCAAAGTCTATACAATATGCGCCTCCGTCCTTTAGGTTCAGCACAACTGACATTCCGAAAATCTTTCCATACCATGTGCCTACTGGTGTGCCTTTCTTTTTTGGAGTTTCTGTCTGTGCAGGCGCCTGAGGCTCTGCCTTTGCCGAAACAGCCGGAGCGACAACTCCGGCGACCATGCTTGCAACCATGCTGGCTGCTACAATAGCCATTATCCACTTCTGAACAGCTCTTTTTCTATTCTTTTTGGTGGCTCTTTGATTCACTTCGGTCTTTTTGTCCATTAGCTCTCCTCCTCTCCTCCAGCGACTTCCCTCGCGTAAAATTCGTTGACATATTTCGTATATTCATTCATAATCCTGCGTTCCTCATCGGTCGGAGCCGGCTTTTTTCTATCTGCCGGATAGAAAAACTCTGATGCTCCATCTGAACGGATAACATAAAATGCCTTGCTGGAAAGCGGTGTCACGACAATTGTATCGGCGTAAAACTGCTTGTCGACCATTTCAATAAGGACATTTTCTATATCATCAATGTTTTTAATTTTGGCAACAGTTTCAATGACCTCACCAAGAAAAACGGAATTTAAGCGATATGTTCCATCTTCATATGATACGGACAGTCCCTCATACTGCATTGATGGAATCAAGATGATTGTATCCGGGTCATAAAGTTCTATATCAGTAAAACGCGATGTGCGCTTGTAAAGGTCAATGATTGGTTTATTTCCTGCCAGTAGGTTTTCAAACTGCTTGTTTGTCATCGGGCCAAGTCCGTCAATGCATACAGAAAGAACCCGGCTCAATTCTTTGTCATTTCCGGTTAGGATGCTTTCCTGTTTTGCAGTAATCCCGGAAATATCCTCTACGTTTACAGGAATCCATTTTGAAAATTCAAAATCATACTGAAAATATTTTGAACTTGTAAGCGCCACCTCATCAACAGAGTCATATTTAAATAGCGTAATCTGTACATTGTCTGGATATTCAATCTCATCAGACATTTCGTCCAAATCTTCGTCGATATCTAAATCGTCATAATCTTCTTCATCATCCAGGTCGAAGATATCTTCGGCCTCATCTTCGTAGCGCGATACGATAGCCAGGATGTACGTATAGGTTTCATCTCTTCCAGACAGCGTAACGCCACGAAGCCGCAGTTTGTTATTTACAATGCTATCTTTGAAAGCGTCTGCATTATGCACAGAAAAGGTTATATGCCCAAGACCTGCCTTGGCAATTGCGTTTTTAGCTGCATCTTTCACCATATCACGTGTTTCCTGGCAGAACTTTCTGTAAGTGTTAAAGGTATTTTCCATATCATCAAAGAAAGATAGATTTAAGCCACCGTTATCCTTCTCATTATTGCTGTTTCTTCCTTTCTGCATTTCGGTCATATCAATAGTTTCAATATTATTTTCATTCATATTAGTTTCCTCGTCTTTCTATCTGATAGTTTTTTACTTTTTATAATAGGTCAGGTATTTCTGAAAAAACTGTTCTTCCTCAGCGGGCATTGTTGCTTTGTCTCCTATGTACTCATAGCTTCCATTTTCTCTTACATCAATCAATGAGTTTGCTGACAACGGAACAATGGCTGCTGAATCCGGATAAAACTTTCTATCCAGCATATCCGTCAATATTGAACAAATCTCGTCTTCAGATTCTGTCCTTAGAATCGTTTCAATTACCTGTTCATGCGCTACAGCGTTTAGTTCGTAAAAACCATTATGGAAGGTAACGCTCAGACCATCCGCTGCATCACTTTTCAATGGAGCTAAAAATGCTTCCTGGCCTTCCTGGTCAAAATTGAGACTTACAAATAAATCAGTTTTTTTATATAAGTTGAGAATTTCCTCATTCTTCTCACATAATTCCTCAAATGCAAAATCAGGCATGATTTTTTTGCCAGTGCTGCTCACTTTTAGAAGTAACGCTTCATTCGAATTTGGCTTATTCTGTATGATATCAAACTGCTTCTGCGTATAGCCAAGATGATTTGCGTAGTTTACAATGCTCCAGTCCATTAGTTTAAAATCAAACACCCAGAATCCATTCATTGGGCCGCTGCTTGCCGTTCTGTATATAGCCGCCGATATCTCAGGCATCGGGCCGTTATTGTTTACCTTTGCAATAATCGTATAAGAATAGTCGCCATCAGAGCCGGTTATCGGAAGCGGCGGGATGTTTCCTCGACTGCACATTAAGAGATTTACTAATTTGGGGCTGCTGCCTAGTTTAAAGTCTACACTGCCAAGGCCAATAGTTTCTGTCATCTGGTCTATTGCTCTGGTCAGGGTCTGTTCCGTGATTTTATATATTTTTGATATAATCTCGCATTCATCCGATAATTTTAAGAATAAACTCATATCGATTTTACGTGCTTTTTTATGTACGGCCGAGATATCAATAGTTTCAATATTAGAATCATCTGTTGTGTAATTTTCCATTTTTTCTTCTAGCTTCCTCCGTATTTTTTAGTAATATTTTTTTTGCTCTATCTACAGTATGCTGAATTTTTTTCTTTTTTTTTTTTCTAATATTTTTGTTCATATTAAGTACAGTTAAAAAACAAGAATGGTGATGTCAAATTTGTAAATGTTTAACTGTTTTTTTGTAAATAAGCATACCTATGTGTGCTTTTTATATAGATTTACTTTTTTAAGAGCCTGTTCTAATGGCCTTGACATAAGCAATTTGTCGATTTGTACAAACGAAAGAAAGGAAAAAACATGAAGAACTTAATTTTTGGAAGCAAAGAGAACTTATCATTAGAAGAAAAATACGTTGAAGCGTTGGCGCTGATTGCTGGAGTATTGGCGGTTTTATTTCTGCCTACATCGTATATCATTCCAATCTTGCTGATTACCGTATGTGGTTTTAACGCCATCCGTGCAGGGTACACCTGGAAGCGTGCAGCCTGGGGCGTAGCGGCCTTTACGGTCCTGTCTCAGGCAGTCCCCGTGATTAATCTTTTAATGAAAATATGCCTGGTTGCCGCAGCCTTCTTTTTGGCACGAAAATACGATATTGACAACCCGCAGAATTAAGGAACAAATTAAGAGCCCTGAATCATTCAGGACTCTTTTTTTTGCGCTTTTTCCGCCGTTTCTTTTTTCTTTTTCGTTTCTTATTGCTTGAAATCTGTCTCCATACTATCAGGATAACCAGTAAAGTTATAAAGACAATAGCCGCAATAATTATTGATTTAGTATACTCTTCCATCCATTGCGAATGTGTGTTACTTGTTTCTTCTTTGGCAACTAGTTCTTTTTGTTCAGTGTACGGTATTCTTATGCCCCGGACGAGCAATCGATGCGTATTAACACCGTAAGGTGTGCAAGTTACAAGAGTACAGTAATCCTTTCCCTTTTCTATCGTAAGTTTTGACATTTCTTCCGGTAGTACAACAGATATGTCATCTACCTTATATGCCAGTCGCCTTCCTGCCACATGTATAAAAAACAAATCCCCCTCTTTTATAGCAGTCAAATCCGTGAATAGTTTTGCCCTGCTCAATCCTGAATGTCCTGTTAGGACTGAATGTGTGCTTTTACCTCCAATTGGCAGCGATGTTCCCTGCAAATGCCCTACGCCCTTTTCAAGAGTATCTGAGCTTGTTCCGTGATAAATAGGCAGCGATACGTCAATGCATGGTATTTTTATGATACCCATGACCCCGTCATCTGTCATATTGAGCTGGGATTCGTACTCCTGTTCATCTTCCTCTATGTTCTCTTCGTTGAAAGGGTCCTTGAGCTGGATTGCTCCATTTACCAAATCTTCGTTGTATTTTTTGGCATTTTCTATTGTTTTTTTATATTTCTCTTTATCTCCCGTTTGTACTTTCTCTTCTACGGTTTCAACGATTCCGTCTTTCTGATGCTCGTAGACAAAGTTTGCTATATATGGATATAGTATAAGGCCAAGAGAAATACATATAGTTAAGAAAATAAATATCATTTTGCGTATATCAAACTTGTTTTTCTTGGTCTTTTTTGTAGAATGTTTCTTTTCTGTCATATCTGTCATATCTGTCATATCTGTCATAGGCAAAAATCCCTTCACAATTTGATTGATAACTCGCCGTTCCGGCTCGTGATAACTCAGGCTTACGCCTTCGTTACCAGAATAAATATAACCAAGCCTCGCAGAGGCTGACAAGCGAAGCCGTAAGGCTAAGTGCAGTGCACGAACGGGGATTCAGGCCCGCGTGCGAAGTTAAAACCGGAACGTTTGACCCGCGGACGACTTTTGGTCGGCCGTGGGTTCCCCGTTCTCCGTTGAATGGCAGAAAGACCGGGCGGGCGCTTATAAGGCTCCCGCCCGGTCTTTCTTACCAGCTTAAAATACTGTTTATTTTCGTTCGCCAAAGCAAGCTCTCTCTTTTAAGCGTGGAGAAGCTGACATCTCACAAAAATTATTTTTCGTCATTATCGTGCTTTTTGGATTTCTTTGTTGCAACTGCGATTCCCGCGAATGCTACTGTACATCCTGCAACTGTAAATGCAATTGTACCTGCACCACCAGTCATAGGAAGTTTGAAGCCAGGTGTATTGGTTACTGCCATCTCAACTCTTGCATTTGTAGATGTGCCATCTGCCTTCATGTTAGTCTTGTTTCCATCAACTGTTGCGGATGCTTTGTTGACATTTGTCTCAATAACATCTGTATGTCCTGCAGCCTGGTTCGCAGCCTTATCTTTTGTATCGTACAGCGTTGTGTTTGAAGGTACGAAATCATCTTTTGTAGAGTTAATCTTGATTGTGATTGGCTCTTTCAGGAGAGTATATCCTGGAGATGTCTCCAGCTCTGTCATAACATACTCATCGGCCTCAAGTCCATTGATGATAAGCGTTCCATCCGCTGCTGGTGAAAACTGTGTACCGTTTGCCTCGTCGGTTTTCTTATTATCGCTTCCTGTTACATAGTAGATACCAGAACCAGGTGTCTTCTGGATGGCATTTACATAGTAGTCATCTGTCTTGTTGCGGAGTGAGAACTTAACTTTTGTTGCGTCTCCGGCCTGGGCATTTGCTCCTGATTTAAATGTTTTCTTCAGGTCAATTCCGTAAGTGTAAATTCTTGCTCTTGCCTTCAGAGTGTCAAAATCGGCCATGTTTGTTCTCTTCCACTCAAGAGTAACATTGTTTGTGTTACCTGAATCTCCAAGGATTGCGTTGTCGGAATTCAGAAGCTTTGCATCATAAGAAATTACCATATAGAGGTTGGAATACTCAGAATACTGAACACCTGCTTTCTGTTTATTGAGCGCTGCAAGTCCTTTTTCTGTCATTGAGAAGACAGCTGTGGAAGTTCCTTTAGCTGCGGCAGCAGTCGTGTAGTCCTGCTTGAAGTTTCCGGAAGCGGCATCCCATGTAAATACTGCATTTTCTTTATTGTTTGCTTTTGCATCAGCCTCGTTGTCGTAAAAATACATTGCTGCATTTTTCTGGTACTCTACGCCACAATCAATCTTATCGGTGAATGTATACTGTGTCAGATATGTTGCTTTACTTGTCATCTGTGGGAGCTTTGAGATGATGATATAGTTTGCAATCTCCTCCTCTGATACAGTTGTGGAATCAAGGTATTCCGGCTTGTTGTGGTCAACAGCATCATCCTGCTGGCGAACGAGTTTGTCAAGTGTAGGGATGTTTGTCTGGTTCTTCGGATATACATCAACATTGTAGAACCAGTGTGTTCCCTGCAGGTCTGTCATTGGCAGAGATACGAAGAACGGGTCAACAGTTGTATGTACGTTTGCCGGTACTTCTGTCTCTACGATTAAATAGAGTCCAAGTGGCAGGTTTGTTGCCTGGGATACTCCATCCTCATCAGTAAGCGGCATAGAAGTTGTTCCGTGCCCGCCTCTGATGTAATCTTCAAGTTTGTTTTTTGTCACTGTATTGTCTGCCAGAGCGGTCTTTAGGGCGTCGTTAATTTCATCGGATGTGTATTTATTATCATCCCTTGTTGTTGTCAGTCCCAGGATAGTCTGCAGTTCAGGCGGAATCACATACATTACCTGAATTTTTCCAGCTACAGTCTCTGTACAGATGTCTCCGACTTTCTGATAGCTAAACTGCACGCCTTTGATTTTGTAATCTTCCAGTTTTTTCTCCGCGTCAGCATCTTTTGTTCCATCTGTCTTAAATGCCTTTTCCGGATTATCTTTCGGAATAACACCGTCTGCCTGCGCTGCGGTAATATCATACTTATGGATAGTAAGGGTTGCCTTCTTTGATGTGTCAATAATATCTTCTGGTGCTGCAAACACGTTGATTGCTGGTGCAGCCACCATTGCTGCTGAGAGTGCAGCCATGCTTAATTTCTGGTAAATCTTATTCATATTGATTTTCTCCTTTTATTTTTGTTTTTAGATTGTTTATTTATGTTTCTTTTATGCCTCCTGCTTTTTTGCTTTTTGCTATGTTTTGATTTCGGCTTTCGCAGTAATACGATAAGTGCTGATATCATTATAACTATAATTGGAAGCATGTATCTCAGTGTTTGTTCTAATGCAAGAAGGTCAAGTCCTTCTTGGTTTTGAACAATTGCTGGTGAGGATTCAGTTTGGTTTGTATGACTTACAGAGTTACTTGCGCTAGCAGTGTTTTTCTCTGCTGAATCCGTATCACCAATCTCCTCGCTTGTAGATGACGGGTTGCTTGACTTTGGGTTCATGACTCCATCAGTCTCCTTCCGTTCCTGCGTATCCACTCTTTCGCAGAAAACTACGTACCTGTAGGGTCCTCCTCCTAAAACGTACGGATGACATGATAACAAAGTAACCATATCTTTTCCTTTTTGAATCATAATGGAATCAACGTTATTTGGATTTATTACTTCAATATCCACGCACTCGTAAACCAAGGTTTCCCACGGATTTGTTACGTAAACTCTTGAACCTTTTTTCATATTCTCTATATATTGAAAATATGCGCTGCCTTCCCATCCTCTATGTCCTGCTATCACGCAGTTTGTGTCAGTACCACCAATCGGCATGCTGGTATTTGACATTACGGCTGCACCTTTCTCAAGATTTTCGGTAGAAGCCCCTAGAAGCAGTGGAAGCCGTATTTTCATATCGGGTATCTCTATGTACCCGATTGCCGGATTATCAGAATCTATACCAAGTCCAGTCAAATCGAACGGTTGCTGTTCGTAGCTCCACGCATCCGCTATGTACTGTCCATTATCAATCAGGTCTTTGTTATAAGATTCCATTTTGTCGTATAGAGCCTGATAAGGTCTGGCTGTTTGAGCTGATTTATCTTTATCCCCGTTTGTCTGGCCGTTTTGTGTAGTTCCGTCGGTGCTTTTGTCCTGGCCTTCAGCCGGAGTAGCTGTCGCTGTTGTCACTTTTGCTTGTTCATCTTTTTTGTTGTCTGCTTTTTTAGTGGCTTTGGAATCATTTTCATGTGTTACGCTGTCTGATTCGTTAAGTCCCCTGTCGTATGTTTTATCAAATGTCTCTATGATTTGTTCTACTTCACGTTGAGTATTCCATTCCCTGAAGTTCGGGTATAGAAAAAAACCACATCCGCAAGCAACAAGGGCTCCCCCTATAAGGACTCTTGCTGTATTTTTCATTTAGTCTCCTTCCTTATATAGTGTTGCTTCATGACTCAAAGCAGTCATGATTGTGAATATACACGCTGTGATATTGTGTGTAAGGCGGTTTTTCTACCTGACTTAAAGTCGGTTTCTTGTCTTACATATACAATATGACAAATAAAATAAAAAAAAAGAAATTTTTTGTTACGACTGTGTGAAGCCGCTATTTTTTCTCTTCCTTTCGCCTCCATATTTAAAATGAAAAATAAAATTAAAATGGTACGCGTTTTGTGAAAACTTTTTAAACTTTTTTTATCGTTGGATACAGAGCTTTTCATCCGAACTTTTTTGTTTTGTTTTTTCATATTGTAAAAGGTGATATTCGTATTGCCAGAAAAATCAGTGTAGAGTACAGAAAGGAGAAAAAATGCATTTAAAAAAAATATTAAATCTGTGTCTGTTTGGCCTCACGACCGAACTTTCAATTGTTCCGTTGGCATTCGCCAATGATGTATATGCAGAAGGTCCATTACCGACCGTTGTTGGCATCGTATCTCTTGACGACGGCAAGCGTCCAGATATTCCTAAGGGTTCAGGCTTTGCTGTCGTGAAATTAAAAATCCATGAAAGCAAAGATAAAAGCAGCCCTGCAATCGGATATTACGAGAAAGGAGAGACTGTAAATATCCTGGATGACGACGGAACATGGGCTCATACGGATAAGGGATACGTCTGGGGCGGCTACTTGTCAAGCACTTACCAAACTCCATTAAATTTACATAGCGATACAGAACTCTCATCCAGATATGTTGGATATACTTATGACATCATCAACCAAATGGAAGAAAAATACAAAAATATCCTAAAGAATTACAATATTACATTATGTGATAACCCAATTAAATCTTCTGGACTAGTACCAGATAATGGTAATGAAAATTCATTTATGAATGGCTTAACACACTATTATAGTGGGCCAGATGGACAGAAGCGGCTTATGTATATCAGAGACAGCCTGGATTCCATAAAAGGAGCAATGTATCATGAATTAGGGCATGCCATTGATATAGAAAATTTTGGTAATGACGGTTATGTGTCAGATGCAGCAGAGGTCGAGCAGTCATATAATACTGAAATGCCTGCTTTGAAAGAAAAATATTCTCTGGCTGACGCGAACACGGTAAATAAAATGGAATACTTTGCTGAAGCGTTCCGTCTTAACCACGAAGACCCGGAGGGCTTAAAAGCGACTGCTCCGATAATTTATGATTATGTAAACCAGATTATTGCAAGAATTTAAAAAACCTTTTTTTGTTTTTTATCACATATTTTTTTCTGCATATTATAAGTGTTCAAATAAATACAATAATGAAAAGGAGAATCTATTATGAACAAAACAATTTTAATGGGAAGACTTACAAGAGACCCGGAGATTAGAACAGCAGCTGGAGGAAGCGGAACTACTATCGCAAGATTCACTCTCGCAGTGAACAGAAGATTTCGCCGTGACAGTGAAGAAAGTGCTGACTTTATCAACTGCGTAGCATTCGGCAAGACCGCCGAGTTTATTGAGAAATACATCACAAAAGGACGTCAGATTTGTGTTTGCGGCCGTATTCAGACCGGCTCCTATACAAATCAGGAGGGACGTACTATCTACACTACAGAGGTCGTTGTAGAAGAAGCAGATTTTGCTGACAGCCGTCCGAATGCTGATGTTCCGCAGAATCCTCAGCCAGCACAGCAGGCCGCACCGTCATCTGCCCAGAATCCAGTGCCCGATACAGCAATGCCTGCACCGGAAGCGCCTGGCTTTGATGGAGATGAAGATATCCCATTCAATTAAAGTTCAAACAAAAAAATGCACTCACGATTTGTGAGTGTATTTTTTTTGTGTCTTCTTCGGCATCTTACATGTCCTGCTTGTACCATTCACCAATTCAGGTTTAACCTATCGCAATCCTTACCCGGCCTTTTCTCGCCAGGGCAATAGTAATGCTGCACAACTCAGCCGTAGCACAGATTTTGTCGGCCAGCGTGATAATCCATGCCTCCTTATTCTTTGGAATTGGACCAAGCGGAAACATATGCGTTAATATTGCACTTCTTTCACGCTCTGAGACATGGAAGTATTCAATGCTGTTCTCTGCTGCCGCCTTTGGATGAAAAAAGGCCTGATGCTCACCTGTTGGTGGCTTTTCATGAAAATCGAACAAACAAAAATCATGCAATAAACCTGCTCTCGCCGCCACCTTTTTGTTACAATGCCATTTCTTGGCTAGATACCATGACATATATGACACATTGATACTATGCATCAAACGGTTTGACCAATTGTGCTGACGGTATAGCCGCAGTTTTAAAAAATCTTCGTTTTGCAGGATATCAGAAACTAAATCCCGGTATTCCTGCGGGATATCTTCTGATAACTCAGTCTTGACGCCTTCGTTACCAGATTTCATGGAAAGTTCAATCATATTTATATTTTTTATATTTTTACTCATTTTCGTTTTGCCTCCTGCCGGCATTTCCGGCCAAGACCAATATGCAGAAACTCTGAAAAAATGAACGCGAGTTGACAAAAAAACACCTGAACAGCACTTACAGGCTTTCAGGTGTCTTTTTTCTCATTATTTCACCAGCGGGCACTTTCCGGCTTTGCAATAAAGATTTGTCATAAGCTCGCATTCCGCCGGACCTCCATCTGCTGACGGTCTAAAATACGCGCATTCACAGTCAGCGGCTGTATCGTCAATATCCATAAGTTCTTCATTGATTTTTTTGATACGGCCCATTGCAGCATCGATTTCTGATTTCACACCAATGCTATTGAGGCCTATCATTTCACCTACCTTCATTATTTTTCCTCCTCTGTTTTAGTTGTTTTAGTGTCTTTTGTGTCTGTACTGTTATTATTTGAATCCTTTTTCTGTGTGTTGCCAGAATCGCCGGAATTGGACTTATTGGGGTCTTCACTGTCAGTGTCTGAGGATGATACGCTTACAGACGTGTCAGAATCATTGCTATTGGCAACAGTCGTTCCGGTGCTGTCATCGCTATCGCTGCTATTCTCTTCGGTCTCCATCCGCTGGAATACTTCGTTCTTATCCGTCTTAATGGAATTCCAGGCATCCTTGTTTATTGTAACTTTCTTTTTGTCCTTCCATTCATCCAGTTTGTCTTCATAAGCCTTATCTTTCCTGTCGCTGATGATATCGTCTTTTTTTGTCTCAGTGGCGGACTGGTCATTCACGCTCTGCATATAAAGAATGATAGTGTTGCCTTTTGCGTCTTTATAACTGTCACACTCTCCGTCTTTCATTTTTGACACTTTTTTCAGCATTTCTTTTCCATATTCATCATACTCCGGGTCTGCTGTCGTGAATGTAATGCTCTGTGCTGTAAACCCGGCATCGCTTGCTGCTGCACTGATGTCTGTACCTGCTTCAACTTTTTTGATAAGTGATTTGATTTTCTTTTCTTTCTTTTTTGCATCCTTCTTTTTGATTTCTACATAACTGAATGTTGACTGGCCGGCCTCGTCATCGCTGACTTTGGTATCCACGTCTGACTCAATCGCATTTTTTACTCTCGTTTCATAAGTCATCAGCTCAAGCACGTTCATCATTGTCTTTTTGCTTGCGTGCATTGCTTTCAGGTCATCTTTTGACATTTTTTCGATAAACTCATCAGCAACAGATTCACACTCTTTCTTGTCATCGTCGGTGAAGGTGACTTCATATTCTTTGCTGCCGCAAAGTTTATCCAGAAGCAGTGATTTCAGTGAATCAAGAGTATTTCCCTTAAACTGTTCTCCGTATGTTTTGTATTTTTTGCTGTCTTCATCCGTGTCTTCCAGAGACTGTGACCACATATCCACATCTACAGCAGATGAATTAAATCGCTGCAGCATGGACTGCATGTAACTATAAGTTTCTGCCTGCATCATACGTGTATATGTACAGGCTGTTGCGTAATCAATTTTATTATCCTTGTCAATAAACATGACCGTATCTGCGTCTTTATAGTCCTTTGCCTTGTCTGCTCCACATCCGATAAACGTTGAAGCGGCGATTGCTGTGGAGAGCAAGATAGCCATTACTTTCTTTTTCTGCATTTTTTAATTTCCTTTCTACCTTTTTTAGTTGACATTAACAAAATCTTTTGAAACATAGCCTTCAACTCCGTTTTTGCTTACCTTCAGCCAGCCGGCATGTGTAGAGTCGCCCTCTGTTACATTTAAAGTTTCTCCGACCTGATAATTGGCAACGACCTGTGCTTTCTCGTCTGGTGTACGGCGGATATTTAAAGCCTCTTTGGCAATGTAGGAAGTTGGTGCTGTAGTAGTTTCTGCTGGCGCTGCCGCAGTTGCGTCAGCAGCCTCTGCTGCCTGGCTTGGTGTGGCTGCAGTCTCTGCCTGGTTCTTCGCTGCTTCATCTGCTGCCTTCTGCATATCTGCAGCGGTTGTTGTTTCTGTCTTCTCCTTTTCTTTTTCGCTGTCAGTTTCATCGTCTTTTTCTTCTTTTTTATCTGAATCATCGTCTTTTATGTCTGCATCGGAGCTGTCTGCGTCAGTCGTGCTTGCACTTTCCGCATCCGTGCTGTCTGAATCAGATGTAAGTCCGGCAATATAATTGGAAACACCATCTGTATATATCTCACGGGATGGAATGACCGGGTCCGGGGTGAAGGAATCCACAATTGACCAGCTGGACCATCCAATCAATACCACTGCTGCAATCGTGATTCCTCCGATTTCAATCTTATCAATCAATGATAATTTTTCTTTTCTTCTTTTTCTCCTTGGTCTGTATAGTTTGTTGCTCATTTTTTTTACTCGTCCTTTCTATATATTTTTGTTATTGTGCGTGAGCCGTAGCACTACAGCCCGCTTTCTCCAGTCTCCAAATCTGGCCGGCCGATTATCCGCATCATGTCATCATGCATTGCCCTGACTATTGGCTCATTTAACGTCTGCCCTGCATTTTTAAACACCTCTTCCAGATTTCTGATGAATTCATCAGTTACAACCGATGGCATTTTTATATTTGCCATATTTACACTTCTGTTCTCACGGTAAATCTTCACGTGATATTTATGGGTATTGATTTCCTGCAGGATTTCTTTGTTGATTCGGCCTCTTTTCATATTATAAAAAGCAAAACCGGTGTCTTCCGCATCATTCAACGCTGAATGGGCCCTGCCGTTTGCTTCATGGTCTATGTAACATATTCTGCAGATATCTGATAGAGAGAAAGCGTAATGTAAAGACAGGGTCTTCGCAAATATTGGATATACATTGCTGATTCTTTTTATCGTATCCAGGACATCCGCATCTGAACCGTTGAGTTTAGCCGTTGAGCGCATTTCAAACGCATCGGCCGGTCCAAATGTATAAACCTTTGATATCTCGTGCTTATCAAGGAATTCTTTAAGATTTTTCATAGCTTGGTTGAATGGGATGCCCTCTTTTGATAAAACATCCGGTTTTATTCCGGTTATCTTTTTGCATCTTTTCGTGAGCTTATGACCTTTTTTTATCTTGCAATACTGCGTGAACCGGTCAATTGGTCTTCCGTTCTGAAAGATTACTGCGCCTATTTCTGTTATCTCCTGAAATCCATCATTCTGGTTGTTATAATCAGTAGCATTAAATTCTGTATCCAAAAAGCAGACCTTGAAGTCCGCCGGCTTATTTTTTGTATTTTTTAGCGGCATATTCCGCGTTATCTCCTTTCTGTTTTTTTTGTCATATGTAATATGCTGAATATTTTTCATACATGAACGGTTTTTGCGGATTTTTTTAAAAAAAAGAAGCAGCCTGTTTCTCAGGCTGCTCGTTCCTTCAGATGCTTCATCCTGCAAAGCAGGTTGATTCCGTTTTTGTTTGGTTTATATATATTATCTTCAACCCAGTCAAACTCCAGCATGGAATTTTCCCTTGCCCGGACGGTTGTACCATCCTTTTCATAATTTATTGAAACCGGATAGATTCCAAGGCTCATAAAGACCTTGTCGTTTGCCATACCAACGCTCCGGATATCACCGCATTCGTTAAGCAGTTCGTCTTCCCAAATCTGCGAATCCATATCGCACAGATAGGAGACCTGCACAAGTTCATCATTCTCTGGCTCTATCATACATATATTTCTTAACTCTAAATATTTCGCCATCTCTCTACACCCCTTTCAATATGTTTTGTCAGGATGCAGGATTTCTTGTGGTGTTTGGACCAAGCGCCGCGTTTCGGTTTGCTCTTTCTGCATTTGTTGCGTCACGATATGCTTTCGGCGCATAGATGTTTTCAAAAGTCCTCATCTGCGCTTCAAGGATATGTTCCATCCAGAACCATTCATCCATTGTCAGTGAAAAGCTATTTTTAGTTTCATCTTCTCTTTCTCTGGCTTTTACGTTTAGAAGTCCTTTTTCATCCTGTACTACCGGTGCATAATAGTTTCTAATCTCTATCTCAACCGGTTTTGGCAGGTTCTCATGCCATATGATTTTTATCTCATAAACGAAACAGTTCCCGTTCCGATTCTTTCTTCTGACCAACGGCCTGAATCCCGTGTGATAAATCACATTTGGGTCAGTCTTGTTGTTTGTTGTGGCTGTAGCGGAAGAAACTGTTGCCGAAACGTTCTTATTCAGCAGTCCCTTTTCATAAAGGTCAAGGGCCTCTTTAATTGCCTTAATCTGGTCCTTGTTTCTTGGATATTTATTAACATTTGGCTCCAGCCATGCAATTTGATTAAGCAGAAGTTTTTTATTAACTTCCGCATTTTCAAGAAGTGCAGCAACAGGTGTTTTCCCTTTCAGTTGTCCTGCACTGATAGCAAGTGTAAATGCTGGTGAGCTCGTATCAACCTTTGTCGCAGCCGAAGATGCGCCAGAGGGCTGGCCTACAAGTTTATACACCAGTTTTTGGGTCATCTTTCCGATGGAGTTTATCATCCCAAATGTTTTATTTTCACTGCTGTTCATCTTTTTAAGGATGTTCTTATTCCTTACCTCTTCGAATATTCCAGGAAGTTCCGACACAGGGATATTTGCAGTGGTTGCTTTTTTGTCAGAATTGATGATTACGAACTTGAATCGGCTGAACGTCTCATGATGAAATGTCAGCGGCTCGCTTCCATCATCTCCGGTTGCCATTGTTAACTCATTTAATACAAAAAATGTCTGATTCTGTCGCAGGCAGAAGCATTCTTTTGGATTTTTCATGATTTTTAAAGTCTCCTTTCTTTGCTCTATTTATGGTTTACAAATTCAATATGCCTGTTTTTTTGCGAAACAAAAAAGCACCAAGACAAATCTTGGTGCTGCTTCTGACGAGTTCATTAGATGTGCACTTTTTTCTTTTTGGCATAAGCATTGCAAAAAGAAACCTGTGCCTTATCCTCTCTATCCTGCTCTTCTTTTGTTTTTCCGCGTCCTGAGGCAATTGCTATGCCTGCCGAAACTCCAATTAAGAAAGCAAATATTGCTACGCTAAGAATGATTACTGTTACTGTCATGATAAAATCTCCTCTCTTTGTAATATTGTTGACAACTCGCCGTTCCGGTTCGTAGCCAGACTTCGAACGGGGATTCAGACCCGCGTGCGAAGTTAAAACCGGGACATTTTACCCGCAGACGACTCTTCTTGTCGGCCGGGGATTTCCCGTTCTTCGTTAATTCATCATTAATATGCTAAAAATATGAAAAACAAAAAATAAGCGGAAGCTCAATATACGAGGCTCCGCTTATTAAAAAATCTTTGATAACTCGCCTACTTTGCAGGACTCGTTATCAGATTAAAATTAAATTTTTCTGGTTATTTTCCGCAATTATATCTTAATCCTGCAAGGTTCATCTGTGTGAAGGAAGCATCTTTCATGAGTTTTGACAAATTACTTATGCAGTTTTTAATATAATTGTATGTTAATGGTCTTTCTCTTCTTAAAGCATTTGCTGTAGCGGTGCTCTTTGTATACTCTTCATATGATTGAGCGAAATATTCGGATACGTTAGCAACTCGATTCTGCGCTCCAGTATACTTTCCTTTTTCTGTATTGTAAATTGAAATGAAATCTGATGATTTATCTGCATTTTCACTTACGTATGCAAGAAAATGGCCGAGTTCATGGTATACATAAGAGTCAGAATTCTCTGACAAAATAATAGCTCGTATCGTTCCATCGCAAGAATTTGATGATTGAGGGTCTACTACAATAGAAAATCCTAAAGCTTTTAATGCGTTTTTAACATTTAACTGCGTTCGGTTTGCAATTTTACTAACAGAGACTTCTCCGGTTTGTAATACTGTTATTTTAGTAGAACCATATTTTCGTGAACCATCGGTTGCGGTAGCTGTAATAGTTGCTGTACCCGCTTTTAAAGCCGTTACATTTCCATTGTCGTCGACAGAAGCAACGGATGGTTTACTACTTTTCCATGTTACAGCTTTGACAGACGCATTGCTCGGGAATACAGTTGCGATAAGTCTTGTTGTACCGTTATTGTCATAAATACTATTAGAATAGCCAGGGGCTACGGCAACAGATACTGAAGTTACCTTTGTTGATACTGCAGCGTTTACTGTTATTTCTATAGTTCCGAACTTCTTGGAACCATCAGCGGCTGTAGCTGTGATTGTAACCTTACCTGCTTTTTTACCAGTAACATATCCATATCTATCAACGCTAGCGATGGATGAGTTACTGCTTTTCCATGTTACGTTTGTGTTAGATGCGTTATATGGCTTGACTGAAGCAGTTAAGTATGTCTGCCCTTTGTTATCCAGTATTGTACTTGAATATCCTGCGCCAACGCCAACGTTTACGGACGTAACTTTTATAATTGGCTTTTTAACTGTTATGGTCATTGAAGCGGTTTTTTTAGAACCATCAGCAGCAGTCGCTGTGATTTTTGCTGTTCCTACACCAGTAGCAGATACCTTGCCATTTGTATCTATAGATACAACTTTAGCGTTGCTTGTTTTCCAAACCATGGTTTTATTTGTTGCATTTGTAGGCATAACTGTTGCAATAATATTCCCTGTTTTCCCTAAGTCCATAGTTTTTGTTGATGTTTGGGCCTGTCCTGGAATAATAAGGTTTAAACGGATTGATGAAACCTTGACAACGGGTCTGCTGGGCTTATGCGTTGGTTTTTTTGTAGGCTTAGGTGTCGGTTTTTTTGCCGGTGTGGCAGCCTTTTTGACTGTCACTTTGCAAACATATTTCTTTTTATTTGCTGTAGCAGTAATGTTTACCTTTCCAACCTTAATACCTTTTATAATACCATTTGAGCTTACCGTAGCAATTCTTTTATTGCTTGTTGCCCACGTCACTTTGGCCTTTGTGTTTTTCATCTTTAATGTTGCTGTTTTACCAACCGTTACTGTTAACGTTTTAGCGCTTAATGTTGGTGCTGCTGCGGCATTTGCCGGAACAACAAGTGAGATTGTACTAATCAGTATCAAAGCAGCCATAAAAATACTGATTATTTTTGAGCTGATTTTTTTCATAGCATTTCCTCCTTTATTTTGCTATTTTTTTTGCTTCCTTCTGTTTTTAATATGCAAAATATAAAAATAAAATAAAATTTTTTAATGTACTTTTGTATACGTATCTGCCACATTTTCAGGAAACTTATAATTGTAATAAGTCACTTCCTCCCCTTTATTATTTTTCCATGTGTGTACTGGTCCAAGCAGATAGCAATTACTATTTTGCTTGAATGCTTTTCCTACCTTTAATTCAGTTAGGCTATCGCATGATTCAAACATATCATTATCATCAGTCACCTTCCGGAAATCCATAGTTGATAAATCCAATTTTTTCAATCCTTCACAGTCATAGAACATTTCACTTACATCTGTTACATTTTTTGTGTTGAATGAAGAAAGGTCTACAGTCTCAAGGCTTTTACATGCTACAAACAGACCTTCCATTGTTTTCACTTTTTCCGTGTTAAAACTGGAAAGATTGATATTTTTTAATGCTGAACAGTATCCGACCAATTCGCTCATATCCGTTACATTTGAAGTATCAAATGATGATAAGTCCAATTCTGATATTGATTCGCAGAACGAAAACATACCCATCATGTCTTCTACTTTTGAAGTGTCGAAATTAGATACGTCTAAACTTTTTAATCCCTCACACCCTGAAAACATCATAGTCATATCTGTTACTTTGGATGTATTCAGGCATGAAATATCTAATGCAGTCAGAGATTTGCATTTTTCGAACATGCTGCTCATGTTCTCTACATTATCTGTATTTAGCGGTGTCAAATCTATGGTTTTTAGATTTTCACATCCTTCAAACATACCATCCATTTCCGTTGCATCTTTTGTATCCAGCATAGTCAAATCAATGCTTTCAATATTTTCCTTCTCTGCAAATAAATAACTGCAGCTATCTGCTTCTACTTTCTGTCCTTTCTTTTGCGTAGATACTTTCATTGTTTTTCCGTTATCTTCTATCCAAGCGACTACTCCGCCGTCTCCATCATCATCAACATCAAGAATATCTGTGTTATCCGGCTTTATCTCGTCAGTAAAAATAATGGATGTTACATTGTCCGGGATTAAGTCAGTAAAATCTTTACTTCCTGGGCCGGCGTATGTTTTTAATTTATAAGTCGTATTTTTTTCTTTTATTTCCTGTGCTTTTCTTTTGATTTTTCTTTCCCGTTCTTGAAATTCCTTCGTGTATGCCGGATTCTTTATTACAATTTGGTCATCTTTTTTGTATGTTTTTGCATGAGCCGATATCGGAAAAATGAATCCGATGCTTAACGTCAGTATTATTGGTAGATATAATATTTTTTTATTTTTAACCATTTTTTTACTCCTCCCATTCAGGAAACTCCCCTTCTTCTTTCTCAATCTGACAATCTGAATTTGTGACACCACTGCCTTCCGCATCTTCGCTTGGTGTAATCGTTTCAGGATTGCCGTTATCCCCCGTTATTTCTATGTTTTCAGGTTCTTTTTCTTCTTTTTCTTTTAGCCCTGGTGCCTTCTCTTCTGCCGCTGCAGGAATATCTTTCTTTTCTTTTTCTGTCTTCTTTTTCTTTTCTTTCGATTCCCCGCTATCAGCAATCATCCGACAAACTTTCCTGATGTCAGGCATCAGATATTTCACTGCGGCAATCGCAATGATAATCATGCAGCCTGTCTGTACTATTACATAGAACATCTTTATCACCTCTTTTTTTATTTTCTTACAATATGCAAAATAGGCAAAAAAAAGAGAAAAGCCTTAACCGGCCTTTCTCTCTCAAGAATGGAAATTTGTGTCATACAGAAATAATGTTGTCAGCATGGTCGTATACATCATCTGAAAGTACCGCATCATTTCGCATTGCAACGTTGTAAAGACGTTCTGCAAATGTTTCTACGCTTGTATTGTACTTATCCTGAAGTACTTCGTATTTCTTGCGAAGGGATGCATACTGTTCTGACATGGCTTCCAGCTGATTTCTGAGACTTTGGATTTCAGCCTCTGTGGATTCAGGCACAAATGTTTTGACAGGCTCCTTTTCGCCCGCTGCAATATCAGCGGCATTTGCAGATGTATCTGCCTGTACTTTTCCGGTTTTCTGAGTTTCGGTTACCTTGTTTCCAAGAATAGCGCTGTATTTCAGACAAAACTTTTTGTATTTTGCCTTATTCAGAATCTTGCTTGGCCACACCGGATGCTCATTCATGGATTCGACAATCCGCTCGGCCAGGAACTCATCAAAATACAGAGGCAGCTCATCTTTGAACCGGTAGACATGTTCCGGATATTCACTCCTCAGTTTGGTGAGTCTGTGTGAGATAGAGCCTACGGCAATGCCATTTACCTCAGCAAACCTTCTTGAAGTTACAACCTTCACGCCTTTCACCTGATGCTGTCCTTTTCCTGTTCTTCCGTTAACTTTTTTCATGATTTTTTACTTCCTTTCTTGTTTGGTGCTTATTTGAATGCATTTTTAATATGATTTTTTCATGGCAAAATAAAAAGCAGCCAGGCTATTAGAACGGACATCCTCTCCATGGTGCTGGAAATTCCAGTGCATCATGGATAATATTTTGTGCATGCATATCCGCTTTGGCGGCATCATCATCGTAAAACACTTTGTTGTTATAGATTTTTGCTATGATTTTAGGCTGTTCTTCATATTTGCCAGTTGCCCATGCTTTTAACAGAGAAATCCCTTGATTTTCTTTTGACCTTACAACAGAAACATAATGTGATTTCTGCGGTAATAGGTCATGAATTTCTTTAATCAGAGCATGAATTTCTTCTGGACCTTTTCGGTTTTTAGCATTACAGAAGTTCAGCCATTCATCTTGATTTGCGTAGTAGCAGTCTATGATATTTTGGCAAAATTCCGGAATACTGATGCTTGTGGTACTGAGTTCTCGCAGGCCGTCCTTGATGTATATGGTATCTGTTTTTTCAGAAGAATCATATACACCTTCTTTCTGATTGCATAAGATGACATTAAACCTGTTAACTGAGCATTTGTACTCATCCTTTTCTATGTAACACAAAAAAAGAAAACCTGAATCATTCAGGTTTTCTAATGCCACTGGATTTTGCATTTTCCATCATCTTGGCTTCCATTTCACTCCAATGCTTGATTTACATGGCCATTGCGTCCATGCTCTTAACCTTCTTTTTTTGTATCGCTATCTTCGTTTTTGTAATTGGCCCAGATTTGTCTTTTCAGCCAATAGCCGAAAATAATGTTTGAACAGAGCGTGGGTATTTCCTGCTTGTTTAAGTCGCATCGCCTTATTCTGCATTCTTGGTTTTCCGTAATGTAAATAGCATCCTTAGAAAGTGTAATTGATACAACGTCCTTTATTGGATTTGTCCAATCCCGGACATACATTACCTTTCCTTCTCCGTTGTTGAGCCATGAACTGCATGCAATAAGAGTATCGTACATAGCATCTCTTTCGTGTTTTAACATTTTGATGAAATAAGAATCATCAGTTGATGGCACTGAAGACAGTGCAAATTCTACCGGAGCAGATATTAAATCCATCACCAGTTTGCTAATATTCTGTGTGTTTTTCGTGTTATCCATTGTCATTTTTTTCTTCCTTCCTTTATTTGTTTTATATTATATATTAAGTATGCTAGTTTTGGAATGTAATAAAAAAGAAGCCCGTTTTTTCGGGCTTCAATAACATTATTTTTTCAGCAACCTGATTCTCTCCTCAATAACTTCCTGTGCATATGTATCTGTCCTTGCTTTTTCGTCAAGATACTCAATTTCTCCGGAGACAGAAATCTTTGCAATGACTGTGCTATCTTCAGGATTATCATATCCTCTTTTCCATGCGTTCACACACCAGGTTTGCTCCTCCTGGTCGAAATGGTCACACATGATTTCCACCCATTCGCTTGATTTTCCAGTCTTTGCGTTCAGAATAGTTCTGATATTTCCAACCATATTTTGAATTTCATCATTTTCAGCGCAGGATACCCCATCCGACGAAGAAATAATATTCTTTGTTTCGTAGTCGGGTGGGGAGGAATGCGCGGTTTTGTATTCCTCCTGCTTCCTTCTTTTAATTAAATGCTGATTTAAAATAACCGCCAGCATATCTGTATATTTTAACTTTTTTAATAGATGCAGATTTTTTATCAGGGAGTAGCATCATCCGTGTTCCATTACAGTGACATCCTGCAGTCTCGCGTTTTCTGTTTTCGTATATGACTATATCGTGAGGCTGAATTTTATAATGCTGTTTCCTAACAGTTCTTTTTCCAGCGGTCACTTTTTGTAACCGATACTGATGCAGATTTTCGGAATCCTTCTTATGATTACGATTGATTCTACCGTTAAATAATTCCTGACCACTTCGCTTCTTTCCGTCGCGGCTGTCAATATACTTTGCATCATAGAACTTCTCAAGACACCTATTATTTCTGCGTTTCTTCTTGTAAAGAACCGCTTTTATACGATGCTTCGGATGAAACTGGCCCATGACAAACGCATCATTGACATGTGATTTATCAATATTTAGTTCTCGGCGCCGTTCTTTTGTTGCTGCTCCGTACGTAATGTGAATAACTATATCCGGGAATAAAGTCTTAATTTCGTTGTAAAGCTGCCATCGTATCGTAGTCATGAATGTCGCGCCTTTAAAGGATGAAAGCTTTGGCTTCCAGCCATATAATTTTCCGCCTGGTTTATGATTCTTTGGTGTATGACATTTATCACATACTGTAGCCAGATTTGACATACTGTTCGTTCCGCCTTGGCTCCTGTATTTAACATGATGAACATGGAGTATCGCTCCATCTTTTATTGTCCTGCCGCAACATTGACATTTATAACCATCACGGGCAAAAATTGCTTCTCGCAGCGTCGCGATACCGTAACGTTCGCCATGCTGATAATCTGCACCCTGTGGTAAAGGCTTTCCTTCCTCTTTAGCTTTTAATACCTGAGTGTCAAAATTTCCCATTTCCATAGTAATATCTGTAAGAGGCATTACATTATTAATACGTGAAATTGCCTGGACATGAATATCTTTTTTATGTTCCAGTGATGGAGCAATCCAGCCTTTATCTTTCTTTCTATTGTTGAATCGCGGCTGCCGGTATCTTTTTCTGTTCCGCCTCTGTCTTCGATACATACGGCATGCATCATGCCTGCTTCTTTCGTCTGTTAACGTGTCAATCTGGTCAGCCAGATATTCGTGCTTCTCTGACTTTACAGATATTCCAATATGTATATATCCGGTATCCATACAAAGCTCTATTGGCTGGATGTCTCCAGTCTCCCTTTCGGTAAGCTGTATGGTAAACGGATGATAACTATACTTAATCGCTTTAGCTGATTTGAGCAGCTTACGTGTTCTGTATTCACTTGTCGGCATCAATCTTTCGCCTGTCTTACTAATGACTGCAACTGACATAAGCTGCCCTCCTTATATTCTTATATTTTCCCGGCAAGCCGGGATGGCTTACGCCTTCTGTACCAACTGCTTCCAAATATCCGAAGATATTTAAAAGCAGCCCATACAGGTTCTCTATCCTTTCGGCTCTGGCAAGCCGGCGCCTAGTCAGAATCGGTTGTCCTCATCGCCAATGTTAGCCGATAGTTTAGCGCATACTGCACTTCTTCTACCCTAAGAGATGTTTAACAGCATACCGCAGAGCGTGAGACTTGAGGAGCATCCCACGGTGCCTATTTTACCGGTAACGTAGCAGTTAAAGATTTACCTGACCTGGCTTGGCCGGTTTCGTTACTGCTAAGGCTAATCAATAAGACTGCAAGGCTTATGTGATAACGACGGGGGCCCGGCGCTATCAATAAGGCTTTGCAGTCAACACCTTCCGTAAACTGTAACGGGGCTAAACAAAAGAGGGAATAAGAAAGATTTATTCTTTTGCAAGCCCAGTCCGAGGTTTACCTCGGGCGCGGGTTATTGACACGCTTCGCGATTTTTGTATTCCTCGTATTCATCCTTATTCTTATTGTCTTTCGGGTCGTTCATATTAGCGAAAGCGAACTACCCGCATCTAAAGAAGCAGGCTTCCGAAGAAGACAGCCTAAAGACACAGGCTTTGAACCCGCAGGTTCTCTTTTTTCCTGTCTATCCGGGTGACATATTATGTCACGTCTGTAAGCGTGACCCCGCAGCTCGGCAGGCTACTCCGGTGTTCCACCGGTAAGGTTATCGGGTTACCAAAAGACTGCATGTCTGATATGGCAATTTTAGCAATCGTATTCAGTTTGTTATATGTAATACAAGATTTTACAAAATCAACCCGTATGGATTTTTTCTTTGCCATATCAAAACCTCCTGCTTTTTTCTTGCTTTCTTACATAGTTAATATGCCGAAAAAATCTAAAACGTGACGATTTTTGCGAAAAATTTTTGCAGAAAATAAAAATTTCTCTACGCCGAAGCATAGAGAAATCAATAAATCGCAAGCGATATTTTTGTTTATTTGTATATTTAGGCGTTTCCATCTCGGCAATTCAATAACCGAGAATTCCCACTTATTTCTTAATTGTTTCCGTTGCCACTTCCGGTTCATCCGTTTCTTTCGTCTCTTCTTTTTCCTCTATTTTTGTATCCTCTTTTCTGCATTCAGAGCATTGACACTGACATTCAGCAAACAGTACCATGACAGAAAGGATGATAGGCAGAAGCAGAAGGATTGTAACGCAAAGCATCTGCAATCCGGAAAGCTGTGCAGAGACGATAAAGCCAAGAAAAGTTACGCCGAAAACAGCAATCTTCATCCACGCATCGGCCTTAAAGAATCCTCTGCGGAGCAGCATATAAGAAATTGCCGTTACCGCGATGTAAATGATACATATGATGATAAAGAACATCATGACCGCGGCAACCGCAACCCAAGCCAGACTGCCAAGGCCTGCGAACATACCACCAATTGCAGCACCCGGCAAAGTGTAGTCATAGCATCCGCCAGAGGTAATCCCGCCTGAAGCGATATCTACTCCGGAATTAACCATATGTGCCACAAAATTGCAGATGGAGAACATCCCGACTTCCGCCAGCACCATGAAAATAGTATAGATTGAAAGTAGAATGGTAGAGGTCGCAGAAAGCGTTTTTGCCTTTTTATTTTCCATTATTTTTTTCACCTCCTTTTTTTTGTATAGATACAATATGCAAAATAAACACAAAAAAGTGCTGCATTTCTGCAGCACAGATAAGATTGCTAACTCAGGTTTGCGTCTTCGGTGCCAGCTCAAAATTAACCACCGTAATAAATTTCAGTACAACCATCGTCGGAAAGTTCGATTTCTTTAATCTTCCATCCATTCACGGTAAAATCCCCACGATAAGCATTCCTGTAATGGTTCTTCACAGTTTTTTCCGCTTCTTTTAAGTTTGAGGATATTACAATGCCAATAATTTTTTCATCGCGAAAACTGTCGTACTGGTAATAGCTGAATATTTTTTTGTCAGATATTCCGGACTCGCTTTTATCACGCATTTCTCTTCTCATTTCTTTCTCCTTTCTTTGCAATTGATTTTTGTAATCTTAATATGCAATATTTTCAGGCAAGAGAAAAAGCCGGCATTTTCTGCCGGCATTGAATGTTTTTTTATGCAAATAGATGTTCCTTTTTTCTTCCAAAGTAGAAAAATAGCCATCCATACAATGGGACTTTGCTTTCGCCAAATTCTGGCTCATATTTTGGCAGCAGCCATGGCTTTTTCAGGCTGAATTGCCAGTATACACTGTACTGCTCACCATTTTTTTGGTTATACAAAACCATCCATGTGGTGCGAATCCGATGGCAAAATTTCACGTTAACACCAAAAAACGTTTGAATGATGGTAGCAAGGATTCTGCAATCGTAAATCTCTTTTCTCATATTTTTTCCTTTCTCCGGCGGCTTCGCCGCCGGTGTCAATCTAAAATTAACAAATATCCTGAACATTCGCCTGAATGCTGGTCACGCCATTCCACTCATTGAGTGTTGGGTAATACAGCATCTTGAAGTCGTACAGTTTTCCATTCTGATTCAAAAACTGTTCTTTCGTCTCAATATCATGAAAACATACACCGTTCTTGCAGTTTCGGCTGTTGAATGTAATCTTAAGAACATTTTTGTTCTTACCGATAATCTCAGCACGATTTGCTTTCACGCTACTCTGGGCAAATACCGGTTTTTCATTCCCCTTACCAAACGGTTCAAGGATTTCAAGCTGTCTGATGAAATTCTGTGTCAGAAAATCAACCGGAAGAATCACGTCAATCATGACCTTCGGGATAAAGTCCGCATCGGTCAGACCGCTGCGGGCGTTAAGTTCCTGACGAAATTTTCCCAGATTCTCTTCTTTCAAAGATAATCCAGCAGCCATTGGGTGACCGCCAAAACCAAGCATCAGGTCTTTTACTTCCACCAGTTTTTCATACATTGAATATGCTTCAATGGAGCGGCCAGAGCCCTTCAGAAAATCACCGTCACCTTTTGTAAGAACGAAAGCAGGCTTGCAATACCGCTCTCTTATTTTACCGGCAATGATTCCGGCGATACTTTCATGTGCTTCCGGAAGGTAGACAACCAAAACCTTGTCATCCTGCATTTCTGCATCAATGATTTTGAACGCCTCTTCCATACCTTCTTTTGTAAGGTTCTGACGTTCTACGTTCAGGTCTCGCATCTGCTCTGCACGCTTGATTGCGGTATCATAATCAGTTTCAACCAGCAGGTCAAACGCCTCGTTTGCGGTATCAAGTCTGCCCTCGGCGTTAATGCACGGGCCAATCTTAAAACCATAATCGTAAGAGGTCAGAGCTTTGTCTCTCAGTCCAAGAACTTCAAGCAGTGCCTGCAGGCCAATATTTGAAGTGTTCTGCATTTTTTTAAGCCCTTCTTTAACGATTGCACGATTATCATGCTGTAATTCCATTACATCGCAGACAGTGCCGAGAGAGGCAATTTCCAGAAAATCAGAATTTTTAAATTCCTGTTCTTTTCCGAATTTCTTATACAGGCAGCCCATAAATTTCCAGGCAACGACTGCACCACAGATTTCTTTGAAAACGCCGTCATCCTCCGGACGTTTCGGGTCAATGACCGCGTCGGCGTCAGGGATGATGTAGTGGCGAGTTCCGGCTTCAGCTTCATTGTACGGTACTTCACCCTCTCCATCCTCCTCTGCATTCGCAGAGTCGTCTGTCGGACAGAAGTTCCTTATTTCATAAGGAACTTCATGGTGGTCAGTGACTACCACTGTCATTCCGAGTTCTTTTGCCAGCTTAATTTCATTCGCAGCAGCGATACCATTATCGCAGGTCAGGATAACCTGTACGCCAGCTTCATACGCATCACGAATTGCTGGTTCATGCAGACCATAGCCGTCTGTAATACGGTGAGGGATAAACTTATCACATTTTGCACCAAGTCCGGTCAGACCTTTGTAGAGGATATATGTACTGGTTACGCCATCTACGTCATAGTCGCCCATGATTCTGATGTATTTTCCTGCTTTCACTGCGTCGTAGATAATATCTACTCCACGCTGCATATCAGTCAATTCAGAACCATCAGAAACGGTTGCAATATCTGCTTCCAGATACTCCCTTACAGCATCCTCTCCCTGCACACCACGGTCAGCGAGAATCTTAATGATGGCTGGATGTACACCAAACTTTTCTGCAAGTACGTTGAATTCCGGGCTTTTGAGATTTTTGTAAATCCATTTGCTTTTACTCATTTTTTAAGTCTCCTTTTCTTTGTTTTAGTTTTAACTATATTTTTACGGTTTTAATATGCGGGATTTTTAAAATAGCGAAAAACGTAAAAATAAGCCCGGCAATTACTTTTGCCGGGCTGTAAACGTTGTGTATGTGGCTTTTGTTCAGTTTTAAAATTCGGTATCTCCTGTCATATGTTTTGCCTCCTTTTTTAAAATATTATTTTTAGGATTTAAAGCGGGAATCCTCGGTTATTCTATATCCGAGATGAAAGCGCATA
>NZ_JAJCGR010000034.1:0-33511 GCF_020553125.1 Blautia sp. MSK20_18 | reverse complement strand
CTCCGTTCGACAAACATATCCGCCTTACCTGCGCAGCTCTGAAGCTTTTTCACAAAATCCTCTGTCCTAAAGCAATAAACTATGTTACCCTGAAAATGGATCAGATGATAAAATAACTCTGATCACATAACAAGATCGAAGGTGGTGAAACCTATGGGTACAAAGGATACCATCACCAAAGATTACATGGCTGACAACCCACAGAGAAGCAAAGCAATGGCCCTCCACATCCGGAGAATATCTCACCGGCTTCTACAAGGATGACCGGCTGATTCCGGTCATCACCGTAGTCGTATACTTCGGCTCCGATACCTGGAAAGCTCCCAGGAGCCTCCACGAAATGCTCTCTGTCCAGGATTCCGAGATCCTTTCTCTGGTCCCCGATTATCGGATCAATCTCTTCTCACCTGCTAAGATAAAAGATGAGGAACTCAATAACCTCCAGAGCAATCTACGGGAAGTCATGCTCTTCATCAAATATGTCAAAGACAAACGGAAACTTAAGGAGCTCACGTCCGAGAACTCCGGTTTCCAGTCGCTCGAGCTCAAAGCAGCCCGGAGCATCGATTCCATAACAGGTATCCATTTACGTTTCACGGAAACAGAAAGGAGCGTTAATATGTGTCAGGCTGTTCAGGAAATGTGCGATGACGCACGCGCCGAAGGTCATCTGGCCGGACGTACTGAAGGTCTTCAGGACCATGCTTTACTTGCTGCACAGCGCATGCTAGAGGATTCCAGATTCTCACCTGAAGATATCTCCAGATTTTCAGGGTTGCCACTTGAGGATGTTCTGAAATTGCGGGAGAAATGATGATTGAGAAAATGCTCAGGAAGCGTGAGGCTTCCTGAGCATTTTAAATTTCTTTAGCATTCTCAGCCAACACCAGGAACCCAAAACAGCTCCCATCATACATCCAACCCCATTGTGGATAATATCATCAAACTCAAACAATCCTCGGCAGGTGATCAACTGCAATAGTTCTATCACAAACGATGTTCCCATTCCAATCACCAAACCTCTTTTCCAGCTGATTCTCTTATCTAAAGCACCTGGCAATAAACAGCCATACGGCATCAATAATATGCAATTTAGAATATTTTCCTTCAGCATCTCGTTGTCATGATATACAAAAAATGCTTTCCAGGACCAGAATATATGAAGTTCATATTGAGGATATGCCTGTGGAATGCGAGTAAAAACTGTAGACTCCAATACCGTCCAAAGAAATATATAAATTGCGATATACGCCAGACTTTGTGAAAAGTTAATTCTGTTACTTTTGTATGACTGTTTTATGATCCGGCTAAAACACAATAAAAATACGAAAAACCAACAACCCCCTGTTATTCCCCAACTGGGATTGTGCTTAGTAATTGTTTTATAAATATCCATTTAAATTTATAACTTATCTTTTAATCTCTGTAAAAGATATCTCTTGTGTATACTCGTTCTTTTACATCATCCAGACATTTATCATATCTATTTGCAATAATCGCCTGACTCTGCTCTTTAAATGCCTCAAGATCATTTACAATTTTACTTCCAAAAAATGTTGTCCCGTCCTCTAATGTCGGTTCATAAACAATAATGGTGGCTCCTTTGGCTTTAATGCGCTTCATCACACCTTGTATAGAAGACTGACGGAAATTATCTGAATTTGATTTCATGGTAAGACGATATACACCAATTACAACCTCTTTTTCCATTGAAACATCATAAGTATTTTCATCACCATAAGCATAGTATTCTGCCTTCTGTAAAACTCTGTCGGCAATAAAGTCTTTCCTCGTTCTGTTAGATTCTACAATGGCAGACATCATATTCTGTGGAACATCTTCATAGTTTGCCAAAAGCTGCTTCGTGTCTTTCGGCAAACAATATCCACCATATCCAAAGGATGGATTATTATAATGAGAACCAATACGCGGATCCAGACATACTCCGTTAATAATCTGCTGTGTATTCAGTCCTTTCATCTCAGCATAAGTGTCAAGTTCATTAAAATAAGATACCCTCAGTGCCAGATATGTATTTGCAAAAAGTTTAACCGCCTCTGCTTCAGTGAATCCCATAATCAAAGTATCAATGTTTTCTTTAATTGCACCTTCCTGCAACATTCCTGCAAAAGTATTGGCTGCCTTTACAAGCCTTGCGTTCTGTACATCAGTTCCCACGATAATTCTGGATGGATATAAATTATCATATAGCGCCTTTGATTCCCTAAGAAACTCTGGACTGAAAATAATATTGTCACAATGATACTTCTCTCTGACACTGGCTGTAAAACCAACTGGGATCGTAGACTTAATGATCATTACCGCATCCGGATTATACTGAATCACTAGCTTAATAACTGCCTCTACTGCAGAAGTATCAAAGAAATTCTTCTTACTATCATAATTCGTCGGAGCGGCAATGACAACAAAATCCGCATCCTTATATGCCTCCTCTGCATCCAGTGTAGCTGTCAAATTTAATTCTTTTTCTGTTAAGTACTTCTCAATATACTCATCCTGAATCGGACTGATTCTCTTATTAATTTTTTCTATTTTTTTCGGAATAATATCAACTGCCATTACTTCATGATGCTGTGATAACAATGTCGCTATGGATAAACCAACATATCCTGTTCCTGCTACTGCAACTTTCATATTTTATGCCTTTCTTCATTTATCATAAAATGAAACTAAAATTTGAATGTTTCCTTAAGTCTCTGCCATTTTTGATCTTTATCTGACAAATTAAGCTTCGTTCCATCATTCAACGTATATCCTTTTCCAGATGCTGTACCGTTATATTCTCCCTTCAATTCCGGCCAAGTAATTCCAATCTCAGGATCATTCCATGCAAGACCACCTTCATCTCCTGGATGATAAAAATCGGTACATTTATAACAAAACTCTGCCATGTCACTTAACACCAAGAATCCATGCGCGAATCCTTCAGAAATATAAAATTGTTTTTTGTTTTTTTCAGTAAGTTCAACACCATACCACTGTCCATATGTTCTACTGTTAGCTCTTAAATCAACTGCAACATCAAATACAGATCCTCTGATAACCCTTACAAGTTTACCTTGCGGATATTGTTTTTGAAAATGAAGTCCTCGTAATACCCCCTTAGTACTCATACTTTGATTGTCTTGAACAAAATGCAGATTAAGCCCAGCTTCTTTCATATCATTAAGATTATATGTTTCCATGAAGTAGCCTCGTTCATCTCCGTGAACAGCAGGCTCAATCACATATAATCCTTCAATTGATGCTTTTGTTACTTTTATCTGTCCCATTTCTATTACTTCCTTTTTTAAATCTTGTTTATATTGTCAATGAAAAATCTATCTCTTAATATTAATAAAACACCAACATAACTCAATCCGCCTGTACAAATCAGAACGCATAATGAAACAATACCGCCTGAGAACTTCGTTTTCAATGTCTCTACAAACAATAGCATGATACTTCCAGATAAGAGATACTTCCAACAAGGCACAAAAATCTGTTTGGCATTCAATTGTTTCTTTGATATACAATATATAATTTGAATAGCAGTTCCTATTGTTTCCGCTACAATTGATGCAATTGCTGCGCCAAACACCCCGACTCTTGGAATCAATATAAGATTCATACAGAAATTTACAATTGCCGCTATAGTAACTGCTGCGGTATAAACATTTTGCTGTTTGGTAGGTATCAGATAAGATATTCCAGTCACATATGCTAAACTCACAACCAATACTAAAATGGAAAAAATACACAACAGCCCTATTGCATCATCAAAGCCAGATCCCAGAAATAAAGGTATAAATACCGATGAAACCCCCATCAAACCAAACATAATAGGAATCGCAAGCAGCCACACAACCCGAAATGCCTGATATACATATCTTTTTGCTTCATCAAGATTAGACTTTTGAAACAGATTAGCTACTCGTGGAAGAACAACCGTACCTATAGAAGTTACAACAGTCATTGCAAGGCGCGCGATTCTCTCTGATTGTTCATAACAACCATTAGCATAATCTGAACCAGTAATCCATCCAATCATACTCTTATCAAGAATCGTATATACTTGAATTGCAATAGATGGTAAAAAAATCAATAAAATATCCTTAAACCCGTCAAATGGATTAATTCTTTTCACAAAGCATATGTATTGAGGCATCACTCGCCACATCGAAAGACTTCCTAAAATCTGGGCCAGCATCAAAATCAGTACATATTTCCACGTATCATTTGCTGTCTTTATAAAAATAAAAATTCCACTAAGACATATAATCCTGACTATCAAATTTCTTATTACTACACTTTTAAAATCCTCAATACCTTGATAAAACCACGAAATATCAAATGTAACATTTAATATACTAAGTGCAATAATAATGTTAATCAGATTTAATCCTTCAAAAAAAATTGCATATATAAAATATAAGATGAATGAAATTAAACTCATAACACAACGGAAGAAAAAGGTATTCCAAAATACTTGACTCATTTCTTCTTTATTGTCGCGATAATACGCAATTTTTCTTTGCCCATAAATAGTTGAACCTAATGCAGCCAGCAAAGTAAAATATGTAACCATTGCTGATGCATAACTGTATTTTCCAATGTTATCCGCACCCAAAACTCTTGAAACATACGGAGTTGTCACAAAAGGAACTAACAAAATTAATACCTGAAAGGCAGAGTTATATATAAAATTTTTCTTTACACTAATAGATTTATTATCCATTAAAATATCTTCCTGTTCTATTTTGTTTTTGTGGAGTAATTCTCATTTTTAAAATAACACTTACTAAAATTGCTATAGCAATTAAATACACCCAAAATGTATGTACAAAATAATACTCAAACCATCCAAGAGAAAAAGCTGCACAAAATAAAGCAGATAATGCTGTCAAAATATCGTTTCTTTTTGAAAATACTTCATCCATGAAACTTGTTATAAATACCCATAAAATATTTAATAAATTTCCTATTATCATACCATTATATAAATATAATGTTCCAACATAAGTATTAACATTTGATGTAATACTTATATCACGTATTGAACTGAACCCAAAAGTCTGCCATACTGTATTAACTGTGTCAATAGATTCTCCAAATCCAAATTTAGCCATAAAATTAATAAATGGAGCCAATGTCACATTATCCAAATGTTTGAATGAATATACATTATGTGTAGATATATTTTGACTAAATGATTGGACACCTGCTATTAGATAATCAATTAATTTAGAACCAATAAACTGATAAGTATCAATTTTTAATAATATATCCGGATCATAAACACTCATTTCAACTAAATATACACCAAAAAATACCATAATTCCCACAAAAGCAATTGTAATTCCAGCTTTTAGTGAAATTTTTATATCTCCATTTTTTAATCTCAATAAAATACTGGCTAAACATGGAATAAATACAATACCCTTTACAAATGTAAGTATATTTGGAATTAAACAAAGCAACCCTAGAAGAATGTTTTTTTTGGATATCTTAGCACATCCTAAATAATATGCTGTTGCAATCATCATAAATAGCCGAATATAAAAATTCAATCCAGCCGAATATTGATTTTGAAATTGTTCTTGTACAACATAGTACATCTTCGGAAATCCACCTGCTAAATAAATAAAATGAGTGACGGAGTACATTGCTGCAAACACACATATAATATTAAATCTCTTTTCATGTTTACTCATAAAAGTACTTTCACATGAACTTTTTAATTTAATACCATTAAATGACACTTTTTTCGCAAATCTACTTGCAACAAGATCTGTTAATAAAGCAATAACAATAAATACCGTTAATATCATCCAATATTCCATGGTTGCGGTTTCATATTTTAACCAAAGACATGCTATAACTTGTACTCCAGTTATTACAGAAAATGTAATAATCAAATAATTTGATACAGTAAAAAAAGATTGTCTTAATGTTTTGTTTATCCATAATAAAACTATCATTATTACAAGAAATACAATATACTCCAGTATCATCACACCCAAATTATCACCTCACAATCATATTCTTTACATCATAAAAATAATGCTACAAAAAACTCCCTTATTGCTCCTTTTTTTCCATTAAAATAATTTTCAAAATCTCCATTTTTCACATGTTTTTTTATAATTTTAATACGTGTTAATCTTTTTAAATTTTTATCACTTTCTACTAAATCTTTCCAAAACAAAATGCAAGCGTTTAATTTTTCTTGTTGCTGTTCAGAAAACATATAACCCATTTTATCTTTCAATTCAATATATCTGTTATATCGAATGATATGTGTCTCTTTAATAATTTTAAAATTATTTAGATAACTCTTTATTCTCGTTATTGAAGTTACGTTGCTCATACCGACAACATTATCTCCATGCTGTCGATATAGAAGTAATTTATCCTGACATGGGACAAGCCCCCCTCTGGCAACAGCTTTCCATGCAAGCCACCCATCATGAAGCCAACTAGATGGAATTTTCTCATTTTCTGAAAATAACTCCCGCTTAAATGCCATTGCTGCGCCCGTAACAAAACAACGGTTCAACATATATTCAAACCACTTATTTTCTTCAAGCATTTCGGTAGCAATTCCTACAGACTTCCACATATCACAATTCAATAGTTTTAAATTCTGATCTACTAATTCACCATTCGTAAATACAAGCAATGCTTTATTGTTATTTTCAAATATTTTGAGAATAATTTCAGCTTTGTTATTAACCCAAACGTCATCCTGATCAGATGTGAAAATTATATTTTCTGAACATCTTGAAATCGCATTACAAAAATTTTTAGTAACTCCATGAGTTCCTGTATTTTTCACAATTCTATATTTAACAGAACAATGACTTAATAAATTATCAACAATCTCTAAAGTCTGATCCTTTGAACCATCATCACTAATAATAATTTCTTTTGGCGGAATAGTCTGAGATAAAATACTATTTAACTGTTCTGCTATGTACCGCTCGCCATTATATGTACATAGCGCAACACTATAATTACAATTTGCTTTCATTTCCCTTCATCCTCTATATTTTTATTCACAATATAAATTCAAATCTATTTCCAATATCTTTCAACCAGAAAATTAATAGATTGGCTACACCATTTCTGTTTTCTTTGACTGGCTATTTTTCCTGTACTCTGATTTTCATTGTGAATTATTTTCAAATTTTTATCATAATATGATAAAAATTGATTTTCTTTTAACTTTTCAGCAATATAAAGTTCTTCACCATACATAAATATCTGAATACTATCTTCTAGGAATTTATCAATGCACTCTTTTCTTAATATAACTACACTTCCATGAACTCCATATACATATTCATTTTCCTTACGCGTTTCCGTATGACTGATTTTGTTTTTTATATCCGATAATGCATAATACAATCTGTATAAGAAATAATTTGCATATACCACTTTTCTAAATTTCATCAGTGCATTTCCTGGTCTGGATAAAGCAAACGGATTCTGTTGTTTTCCTGTTACTTTTAAAGTAATATCTGGTCCTATACATCCTATTTTAGAATCATAATGATTATCCAGAAGTTTTGAAAAAAAACTATCTGATACAAAATCAATATCTGTATTTGATATAACAGCCCATTCATATTCCTCGCCAAACTCTTTAAAACCATATAAACATCCATGTAAATATCCCAGATTTTCCCCTGGCTCAAATATCTGTGAGGATATTTTAATTTCATTTAAATCATTTATTAGTTTCTTTACATTCATACACTTATTGCATGTAACTAAAAGTACAATTTTTTCAGAATCTTTTTGTCTGCTCAATTTATCTGCAAAGTCTAATACTTCCTCTTCATTATCATAACAAATGACGGATACTGCTATTTTATACATTGTGATCATTCCTTATTCTTGATTACTAATTACATCCTTGCGATTTCTTCCATTTGAAGAACAGTATTAATCGCATGAATGAGTTTATTTCCATCTAATCTTTTTAACAAATGTCGAAACCTGTATAAAATCTTCACAATTGGATAAATACATGGACGATACTGAATATGCATTTTACAATACGCTTTATGAAATCCAAATGTATTGATTTTATATTCCTGTACATTCGTCTCATGATTAAGGCTTCTGCTATCACTACTTATATATTTAATTTCAGGTTTGTTCATCCATAAATTCAAAACAAAATCATATAAAGCATCCGATGGACGTAGTGCCATATATTCTGGATTAAACTTCGACATATTAATTTCAAAATATTCCTGATAGCAAGTACAGATAAAAAAAACAATTAAACTGTTTGTTTCTAATTCAAAAGCACCATAATAGAACATATTTTTATTTTTCCTATTTAAAAACTCATCTTTTATAGACTCAAAACTTCTGAAATTGTCTGCTTTTTCATATCGTTTATATGCAGCTTGATAACAGGAATACATTTTCTCTATCTCATTATCTTCAATTTTCCTAACATAACACTTTTTGAACGCCTGCCTAATATGTTTTCTAGTGGATTTCGATAATTGTTCTATCTCATATGAACCAGTTCTAATAATATACCAAAATTGAGTTGCTAATTCACAATCGAAATCCGAAATCCATCGAGCAAGCAAAGGATATCCCCCCACCTGAATTTTTGTCAAATTTGGGAATTTCTATTGTTTCATGCGGTGCTATATCTGGAATTAACGCATGATTATAATATATCCATTTAGTTTGCATTTTTTTCTTCCATTCATTCTATCCAATTAATTTCTTTCCTCATCGGTTTTACTGGAACACCAGCGTATAAATATATGATTCTCTGGTTCTGCCTTGGTAAGTAAACTACCATACCCAACAACGCAATGATTACCAACATTAACACCCTTTAATACGGTACTATATGAACATAACCAAACATGATTACCAATATATACAGAATCCGCTTTCTTCTTCTGCCTTCCGTTTTGAATAACTGTATGTCCATCATTGTTTTTTACAGTCACATTCCATCCCAAAACAACATCATTACCAAAAACTATATTTTCATCTGTACAGTCAATAGTAGTAGAATAATTGCATCGAAAATGATCGCCCAATACAAGTGACGAATTATTAACTAACAAAACAACTCCCTGTGATAATCCAACTGTGCCTTTCAGAATAATTTTTCCTCCATTAACAATCCGAATCAGACCTTTTTTACTTTCTCTACATCCATTCGCAGAATCTCCAAATCCGATTCTCATAGATGCTGTTGATAAATTCTTCTTTTCTACAATAAAATTGTCACGTGTCACCCCCCAGTTTTACATTATAAGATACGATAAATGGCATTTTTATTGCACTTTTTACGGGTAATACTTTAAAGTTAAAAATTACTGTTTTAGGAATGCTAAGCAATATTTTAACAATATTTTCTCTGATAAAGTGTTTTGTGTATTCATTCATTTTCTATTTTCCTTTACATATCGTTTCTTTTTATATAAGCCAAATGTCATATTTCTTATAGTGTTTACTAAGCTACATATAGGATTTTCTTTTTCAGCAAATCGAAACAATCTATAATGCCATTTAATCAGTTCTTTATATCCATGTGTACTGATACTTCCGCTTCTTCCACGTCTGTATTCTGCCAAAACTTCATCCAATAAATAACATCTGGTTTTTTTGCATATCTTCAACCATATTGCATAGTCGTTATTCTTCTTTATATCTGCAATCTGAATCAGACCGATTTTTTTTCGATCATACATAACTGTCAGACATCCCGGCCAACAGTAATTAAACATTCCTGTTTTAGATATCACTTTTGGTCCTGTAACAATTACATTTGTTTTATTTCCATCAGCATCTATTTCTTCATAATTGGTATATGAAAAATAATATCTATTTTTCATCATAAAACAAATTTGCTTTTCCAGTTTTTCTGGTTTCCACAAATCATCCGAATCCAAAAACGCAACCCATCTTCCATTAGCTTCCCTTAACGCCCTATTCCGACTAACCGCTGCTCCTGAATTTTTTTCATTTTTTATATATCTGATTCTTGGATCCTTTATTTTTCCAATCACTATGTCAGTATTATCTGTTGAACAATCATCCACAATAATCAATTCCCAATTGTGGTATGTCTGATCAATTACTGATTGTATTGTTTCAGTTATATATTGTGCTGTATTATAAGACGGCATTATAATTGACACTAAATCACTCATGTTATTTCCCACTCTTTATTAAAATTTCTTTTGCCATTTCTTGTTTTTCCAGATATTCTTCCAAGCTAATCTTACCTGTTCTCAACAGATAATCCCCAAAATCCTCTGCCGTAGCCATATCATCCTGTGAAATGCCTTCCTGCTTGATAAATGCCTTTTTGACTGTTTCTAAAATAATGTTAATATCTTCTATCAGCCCAACTTTTTTGATATATTTCTGATCCCACTCCAATTTATCTTCCCAGGTAATCGCATTTCGCCCATTAACCTGTGCCAGTCCTGATAAGCCAGGTTTTGCGGTATGACGCATTCTTTGTTCATCCGTCATAAATACCATATCCCTTACCAGCTGAGGTCTTGGACCAATTACTGACATCGTTCCGTTCAGGATGTTAAAAGCTTCCGGCAGCTCATCTAGGCTTGTCTTTCTTAACCATGCGCCAAACTTCGTCAGTCTTATTTCATCAGGAAGCAGATTTCCTTCTTCGTCTCGTTCATCTGTCATCGTACGAAATTTATACATTTTGAAAATCGTTTCTCTTCCGTTCTTATCTACCAAACCTGGACGATCCTGCGTAAAAATAACTGGTGATCCCAGTTTTATTTTTACTAAAAGAGCAACTCCTGCATAAATCGGACTAAAACATAAAATTGCCGCAGATGCACATATTACATCCATCCCTCGTTTTATATACTTCTCATAAAATCCCATCTTACGGGGTTTAATCGCACTCATTAATTCAGCAGTATATGTAGTCTTATCTGCTTCCTTTTTCATTGCATGTGCTGTTGTCGCAGTCGTTACTGCTGTACTTCCTGCCAGAAGACCCAATTTTTTCTTTTTAGACACAATCTCATTCCCCTTGAATACTATTCAAAACAAGCCCGAATAACCTCAATGATCCTCTCCTGCTGCTCCACTGTCATCTTATTATCACTAGGCAGACACAGACCTCGGTTGAAAATATCCATTCCAACATCAGACACGCTGCCTGCAATATATGCATTCGATCTGGCTCTTCCATTTCCGTCTTTTACAACAAATGGATTCAGACGATAAATCGGCTGCATATGCATCGGTTTCCAGACTGGGCGTCCTTCTGCATTAATAGATGCAATTGCTTCCAGAATCTCTGTCGGACAGGTTTTTCCTGTTTCTTTTATGTAGCAGACATCCTGCTCGCCACGAACCTGCTTGCACATCGCTTTCTTATCAATAATCAGACAAGACAGCCAGTAATTTGGCTCAGAATTTTCCAGATCCATTGGATTCATGGATACTGGTAATCCTTTTAATCCCTCTTTATATCTCTCATAGATTGCTTTTTTCTGTGCAATATGTTCATTTAAATATGAAAACTGCCCACGTACAACGCCAGCAACCACATTGCTCATTCGATAGTTATATCCCAGTTCTTCATGCTGGTACCATGCAGCATTCTCTCTGGCCTGCGTTGACCATTTACGTACTTTATTTGCAGCTTCTTCATCATCTGTCAGGAAACATCCGCCTGAACTTCCTGTAATGATCTTGTTTCCATTAAAAGAAATCGTATTATACTTTCCAAACGTACCTGTCTGAACACCTTTATATGTGGCTCCCATAGATTCTGCCGCATCCTCGATCAAAATAGCTCCATGCTTTCTGATCACAGCATTTAATTCTTCTATCTTTCCCGGAGTTCCGTAAAGATGTGCAATAACCACAACCTTCGTATCAGGATAGATTTCAAAGGCTTTTTCCAATGCTTCCGGATCCATGTTCCAGGTATCATACTCTGTATCTATAAATACCGGTTCTCCGCCTTCGTATACAACTGGATTTACTGTTGCATCAAAAGTCATATCGGAGCAGAAAACTTTTTTTCCTTCCAATGCTCCATGACCTACTTTCGGCATACCATATGCTTCGATTCCAGCCAGTTTCATAGCCAGATGTAAAGAAGCCGTTCCTGCTGATAAAGCTACCGCATATTTGCAGCCAATATATTCACAGGCAAGTTTTTCTACTTCATTAATGTTTTTTCCTACTGTAGACATCCAGTTTGTTTCATATGCTTCTTTTACATATTCAATTTCCGGTCCATGCATTGTTGGACTGCTTAACCAGACTTTGGATTCAAATTTTTCAAACTTATTACTTTCTTTGAACATGGCTCTCTACCTCTTTTTATGTACTTTCAGTTTATGCTTGATCACTTCTCCGCAGCCACAGCCGCCTCACTCATCAGCTCCTCATACACCTTCTTATGCAGCTTCAGGTCGGAATCCGCAGAGTGATAGGTCGGTACGATCGCGGCTACGATGTCTCGGATCTTTTCGCTGTTGGCGTAGCCGTATGCTGCCAGGACTTCCAGCTGTTTGAAGAATTCCTGTACGTCCATTTCGATGGGTTTGCCGATGTGGATGAGGTCGTTTGGAGTTTTCTCCATGCCTTCTTCGGCCATCAGCTTTTCTTCGTAAAGCTTTTCGCCTGGGCGGAGACCAGTGTAGGTGACTTTGATGTCTACATCCGGGGTGTAGCCGGAAAGCTTGATCAGGTTTCGGGCAAGGGTGTCGATCTTTACCGGGGCTCCCATGTCCAGGACGAAGATCTCGCCGCCTTTGGCGTAGGTTCCTGCCTGGAGGACAAGGCTTACGGCCTCCGGGATAGTCATAAAGTAGCGGATGATGTCCGGATGTGTGACGGTGACAGGGCCGCCTTTTTCGATCTGGCGCTTGAACAGCGGGATCACACTTCCGTTGCTGCCGAGAACGTTTCCGAATCGTACAGCTACGAATTCTGTGCCGGTTCCTGTTTTCGATGTATGGTTCTCACTTACATATGCCTGACCTTCGTTGTCGTGAAGTGCATCCAGGGTATCCTTTCTGTGTCCGCCAAGTCGTGGCAGCCAGTCGGTGTGTCCGTTGTGGCTGACCATGTTCATGCTCTGGACTACCATTTCGCAGAGTCGTTTGCTGGCGCCCATGATGTTGGTCGGGTTTACAGCCTTGTCGGTACTGATCAGCACAAATCGCTGGCAGCCGTTCATCATTGCCGCATATGCAGTCTTATAGGTTCCTACCACATTGTTCTTGATCGCCTCACAGGGGCTGTTCTCCATCAGCGGTACGTGCTTATGTGCGGCTGCATGATATACGATCTCCGGCTTATAGGTTTCAAATACCCAGTTGATCCTTTTGCTGTCACGGACGGAGCCGATCAGTACCTTCAGGTTCAGGTTCGGATAACTGGCCTTCAGCTCCTGCTCAATGTCATATGCATTATTTTCATAAATATCGAAGATCACCAGAAGCTCCGGCTCATGACCTGCGATCTGACGGCAGAGCTCGCTTCCGATGGAACCGCCGCCTCCTGTTACCAGGATCCTTTTGCCCTTCAGATACTGAAAGATCTCGGACATGTTGACTTTGATGGTGTCTCGTCCGAGAAGATCCTCCACTGCTACTTTTTTCATCTTGCTCAGGGATACTTCTCCGTTTACAAGCTGATATACACCCGGGAGCTGCTTCAGCTCGCAGCCGGTTTCCTTGCAGATGTTCAGGATATCCCGCTTCTGATGCGGTGTTGCCGTCGGGATCGCAAGAAGGATCTGATTGATATGATACTTGTCCACATTGAGAAAAATATCGTCTCTTCCGCCTACCACCGGAACGCCTTCCATGTATCTTCCCCATTTATTCGGGTTGTCATCGATCAGGCAGCGTACTCTGGAATTGGTTTCCTTTGCATTCTGAAGCTCCCGGACAATGGTCCTGCCCGCTTCTCCTGCACCGATGATCATCACGTTTTTGCTCCGCTCCTCACGCTCGCTCTTTTCTCTGCGGTTCCGCTCAAGAAGTACAAAACGATAGGAGAAACGTACGCCTACAGTCAGGAAAAACTGCAGCATGATACCGATCAGATAATAGGAAGCCGGCATCCGTCCCCAGAAGATCGTGATACCCACAATATGCAGAACACCTGTGATCACAGTTGCAACCGTGATCTTGATCAGCTCATGGAAGCTTGCGAAACGCCATACACTGTTATACAGATGCAGGCATCCGAATACTGCCAGGATGATAATGGTATAGATTGGTGCAAAGCTCCTCCATGCATCAAAATAATCTGTGGGAATCGAGGAATACCGAAAATCGAATCTCACCAGCAGCGCCATAAAATAAGAAAAATTAACAGCTATCATGTCATAGATGATCAGATATATCGCAATTACTTTCCAATGTTCTAACTTCTTCATACTTCCTCCGGTCTGTCTTACTGTTTCTGCATAATCCCTGATGTATTCTTCCTGCTCTTTGTCTTCTGTCTGCTTTTCCCTGGGACTTTGTTTTGCCAGTGCCAGAAGCAGGACCGAGAACGCAAGAAGTACTACGATCAGCATGATCAATAAAATCTGCATTTTTTACTTCCTCTTTTATATTTATAACTTATCTAATTTATTTTTATCCCCGAACTGCGTCTCCGCAGCCCGGGTCATTATATTCGAATCTCAATATGTATGAATCATTTGGCGCCGCTTCCGCGGAAAACGACCATAACTGTCTTAACCAGGATCTCAATATCCAGTTTCAGACACCATTCGGCAATGTACTTTGTGTCAAGCTCTACGACTTCCTCGAAATCCGTAATATCACTTCGACCGCTTACCTGCCACATACCGGTAAGTCCCGGCTTGATGGCCAGACGTTTGCGATGGTGAAGCTCATACTTCTCCCACTCATCCATTGTCGGCGGTCTGGTTCCTACAAGACTCATATCTCCTTTCAGAATATTCCAGAACTGTGGAAATTCATCCAGGGATGTCTTTCGGATAAAATGTCCTACTCCTTTGATGATTCGTGGATCATCATCCATTTTGAACATCATTCCATCTTTTATGTTATTCTGTTTCATCAGTTCTTTTTTGCGTTCTTCTGCATCCATATACATGGAGCGGAATTTATAGATCTTGAACGGACGACCGTTCTTTCCCATGCGGACCTGTGAGAAAAATGCAGGACCCGGAGATTTGATCTTAATGGCCGGAACCAGAAAGATCGCTGCGATTCCTGTAAAAAGACAACCTACCAGACCGCCTGCGATATCCATAGCTCGTTTCACAAACATCTGGCGCGGTGTCACAATGTGGATACTGCTGGAAAGCACAGTGTATCCGCCAAGCTCCTCCACCACCTGGTTCTTGCCAAGGGATTTCATGGTTGCCAGTCTCATATGGATAACAACTCCCATTGCAGAACAATCCTTGATCATCTGCTCCGGGATCGGAATTTCCTTAGGCACTGCAAAAAATACTTCATCGATCCAGTTCTTATGGATATAGGAGATCATATCCTCCTTTCCGGCTACTACCGGCACTCCACAGACGGATGCTCCCTTCTTGTCACAATCCATAAAAACAATTCCTGCCAAATGATAGGTTCCGTAATTATTCTTGCGGATGGTTTCCACCACATTGTCTGTATTTTCACTGACTGTAACGATCAGCAGGGATCGCTTCTCGCTTTCTTCGTATCTGTGATCCTTCAGGAATTTCTTCAATGCCTGTCTGCCGCAGTAGCTGAAGCAGATATAAAGTACATAGGTGATCAGCAGGATCATTCTGGAATAATTGTTTCCAATTCTTAAAAGAAACATATATGCCAGGACCAGAAGACAGACCAGTGTACACTGTTCAAAGGTTTTCTTCAGTTCCACCAGCATTCCTCTTCGCAGAACTCCGCTGAAGCTTTCATTAAAAAATGTGACCATCAGCTGGATAAGAAACATCACCACTGCCACATTTCGATACAGCTCTGTCTCGTATGGCTGATCGATCCCGTTTCGGATCCAGTATGCAAGTACAAACGCAAGCTGCAGACACAACATATCGCAAATCGTAAAATCGGCATGTTTTACCCAGCTGCTGTTTTCTTTTTGATACATATTCTTTTCTACGCCTTCCCTCGCTTACATTTTTTGTTGCTTTTATCCCCTCTCCGGTATCTCAGGCACCTGGAGAGGGGATGATATTTATTTCACAACAATGGTAAGTACGGCTCCGTTGGAGCTGTTTCCACTGTTGTCTACTACATAATATGTAAGCTCGTAAGTTCCCGGTGCAGCTGTATTTACATCACCGGTGATCTGAATCCTTTTGAAAAGATCACTGGTTGACTCTGTATCATCCTGGATATCCTTTACATAGCTTAATTTATCCAGCGTAGTTCCTACCGGTACCTCTACGTAATATGTAGTCAGATACATCTTTGGATCCTGCGGAGAAAGCTGCTCGATCTTGTCTTCCTGTGTCTTCTGCGCCTGTTCCTCCGGAGTCAGTTCTCCTTCTGCGGAATCTCCGCTTTCAGCATCTGTGCTGTCTGCTTCTGTCCCATCCTGCATATCTGTCTCTTCTGCAGGCTCTGTGGTATCTGTGGAATCTCCGTCCTCTGTGAGACCGTCATTATCGATCAGTCCCAGCTGCGGATTTTCGGCACTGCCGTCCTGAGCTTCCATGGTAAATTCTTTTTTTGTTACATTGTTGTTTTTGTCCTTTGCAACAAAGATAACAGAAACCTGTTTTCCGTCATTCTTCGGATATATGGTTTCTACAGTAAGAGACTCTGTAACATCTCCATCTCTGTCATCCTGTGCCTTTACATCCTTCAGAAGATCCTCTTCTGTCATATCGGATGTATAATTCGTATCTTTTCCCTCTTCAAATGTGATCTTCGGTCCTTCATTATCCTCGGAGCTCTTCATGTATACTACACCGGCTCCCATACCAAGGCAGATGACCACTAATAAAAACACAAAAAATTTCTTCATATTTTTGCTGCTCCCGGCCTTTCCCAACACTTTGATCCGTTGTTGTTATTTTTATGCGTGACGTTTCTTTTTCTTTTTGGATTTCTTGCCCATTTTGGAAGAGTATGGGATTGTACCAAGTACGCTTAATCCAAGATATTTCTCTACGTCTTCCGGTGTCTTTACAGTATCGTTTGTCAGATATACGATGAGCACAACGGCTGCTGCCAGAAGGATACCCAGAAGTCCGCCGATCACACCGTTTTTCGGTACGCTTGGGCTTGACGGCTCATCCGGGATGTTTGCTGTCTCTACCACATTTACTGCCTTGATATCCATAACCTGCTGGATATGCTTGGAAGCAATATCTCTTACTGCGTTTGCGATCTGTGCCGCTGTATAAGGATCGGTATCTGTAACTGTGATGGATACTACTCGTGTATCCGTTGGTGTATCTACGGAAAGCTTCTTAAGAAGCTCCTCATGTGTCATATCCAGTTTCAGCTGTGCGATCACACCCTCAGTAACTGTACGGCTCTTGATCAGCTCCGCATAGTCCTTGGTCAGTGATGTACTTGTCTGGATATCCTGATTGGTCAGTGTGCTGCTGTCCTGCTTGGACAGTACCACGATCTTGGTTGTGGATTCATACTTCGGTGTGATCAGAAGCATGGTTCCCATAACAGCTGCCAGGCAGAAAACAATACCGGATAAAATGATAACACCCAGCTTGCTCAGTAACAGGTGAAATACCTCACCAAGATCGATCTCTACTTCGTCGTTGTTGTTAACAGTCTGATTTTCCATTTCTTTTCTCCATTACCCTGTGATTTTCCGGGGATTTTTGATAAAGATCTTCTTTACATATTCGCTCCCCATTGTTTTTTCCATTTTGGCGACACATTTGCCGATCTCCGGGATACGCTCCGTCTTACGGTGTCCGTCAGAACCGACAAAATCCAGAAGCCCATGCTTCATGACTTTCCGTGCAAAGGTTTTTGCCCCGAATCCGTCCTGACCGCTGATGGTATCTGCATTGACCTGGATATGTGCTCCCATATCCTTCAGCTCTGTCAAAAATCCAATATCGTTCCGGGTAGCCTTATAACGTTCCACATGAGCGATGATCGGGATAAAACCATTCATCAGAAGACTTCTGACCCGTTCTTCAATATAATTTTTCTCATCTCCGTTGCTGAATTCCACAAGCACATATCTGGAACCTGCAAGGGTAAGCCGCCGTCCCTTCTTAAGGCATTCCACCATATCCATACTGGAATGGAGTTCACAGCCCAGATAAAGTCTCATGCCTTCATCACCAATATTCATGGCTGCTCTACGCAGCTGCATAAACTGTCTTGTCACAATGTTCATATGCGGCTCAAACATATCGTACCGGAAATGTGGTGTCAGGATCACATGACGTACGCCCTCCTGATACTCCTTATTGAGCATCCAGAGTGATTCTTCCATGTTTCTTGCACCGTCATCCACCCCGGGGAGGATATGACAATGAATATCATAAAGTCCCTTCATTAAAATAACCCACTCATTTCTGTTGTCAATGTTTTTTTATTTACTGCTGCTCTCACCATAATCTCCGTAGGAACCATACTTACCGTACTTGCCGTATTTACCATACTTGCCATAGTGACCGTAATTGCCGGCCTTGCTGTAGTCCACCTTGTTCAGGATGGTTCCCAGGATCGGGCAGTTGCTCTTGGCAAGCTGATCTCTTACTTCCTGTACAAAACGGTAGCTGATAGTACCGGATTCAACGACGATTACAGATCCGTCGCAGGAATCTGCTATGATAGCACTGTCGATGATCAGTCCAAGCGGCGGTGTATCTACAATAACGTAATCATAAACATCTCTTACCACGCGGATCATATCCTTGAAGAGTCTGTTTCCGAGAAGCTCTGCCGGGTTCGGAGGTACGATACCGGAGAAGATAATATGGAACTTCGGAAGTGTAGTGGCACAGATCACGTCAGAAAGCTTGGCCTGCTTGGAAAGATAATGAGCAAGTCCCATTACCTCCTGGTCTACTGTCACACGTCCCATCAAAACGGATTTACGCAGATCGGCATCGATCAGAAGCACTGATTTGCCGCTCTCAGCAAGAGAGGCAGCAAGATTAAATGCCACACTGCTCTTTCCCTCATTAGGAGTACAGCTGGTAAGTGCGATCACTTTCTTATCTGCTCCGCAGAACTGGATATTTGTTCGCAGAGCTTTATAAGCCTCATCCATCTGGTGATCAGACTTCCAGTTGCTCAGTTTAACTTTAATCATAATTCCTTTTCACCTTTACCTTTTTGTTCTATCTGATGACAGTCTTGCCCTTTGGGCATGTCTATAGGTTATTATACAATCCTATTTTCTAATACGCAAGTTCTTTATTCGACAGAAAAGTCGTTAAATATGTACAATTTGCCTAATTTTTATTATTTTTTATTTCCCGGCCCAGAAACAGGATAGATTATTTTTATTCCCTGTGTTAAAATAAACCCACGGCAATGAGTGCAGCGGTTACAGGAGGAGCCCTATTTTTTGCCAACCGTGATTGGCTGCCATAAGGAGGATATAAACATATGACAAAACAGGAATTTCAGAAACTGACCGAAGATCATGTCCTGCTGCTGGATGGTGCTACCGGCTCCAACCTGATGAAGGCCGGCATGCCGCGTGGTGTCTGCACAGAGAGCTGGGTGCTTGAGCACAAGGATGTGATCCAGTCTCTGCAGAAGGCATACATCGCGGCGGGAAGCCATATCATCTATGCGCCTACCTTCGGCGGAAACCGCATTAACCTCACTATGCACGGACTGGAGGATCAGATCGAACAGATCAATCATACCCTGGCAGGCTATTCAAAGGAGATCGCACCGGAGGGTGTTTTCGTAGCAGGTGATATCACCACCACAGGCAAGATGATGGCACCGGCCGGTGACATGACTTACGAAAAAGCCTTCGAAGTCTATCAGGAACAGATCGGCTATCTCCGTGATGCAGGTGTGGACCTGATCGTAGCGGAAACCATGATCAATATCGAGGAGACACTGGCTGCTGTAGACGCCTGCCAGAGTGTCTGCGAGCTTCCTATCATCTGTACCGTGACTGTAGAAGCAGACGGAAGTATCTTCAGCGGCGGAAATGCCATAGAGGCTGCCATGTCCCTGGAAGCTGCAGGTGCAGACGCTGTCGGCATCAACTGCTCGGTTGGCCCGGATCAGCTGGTATCGGTTATCCGTAATATCAAAGAGAACGTTTCCATTCCGGTCATTGCCAAACCCAATGCGGGAATGCCCCAGATCGATGATCTTGGAAATGCAGTTTACAGCATGACCCCTGCGGATTTTGCAGGTTATATGAAGGTGCTGGTGGACAACGGTGCTTCCGTGATCGGCGGATGCTGTGGTACCACACCGGAGTTTATTTCGGAAACCGCCCAGGTGCTTGGACTTCGATAACTTTAACCGGAACAGATATGCTTCCACGCACTGCTTCAATTGAGAACAGCAATAAGCCGTGAGTGAAAGATTCCGTCAAAAAAATCCTGAGGATCCTATGTGAGATATCAACAGATATCAATATAGAAATTCTCAGGATTTTTATTTTTCCGGATATTATTTCTCTTTTACTGCTTCTTCCGGCCGGTTTGCCTCATCCGCATAGGAGCTGCGGATCGCTTTTCGCACTGGAAGTACACAGGCAGGAACAACGGAAAGGCCGTCCACTCCCATCTGGATAAAAGCTTCTGTAAGATTGGAATCTGCTGCCAGCTCTCCGCATATGTAAACTTCACATCCTGACTTATGTCCTGCCTCTGTTACCATGCGGATCATCTTTACAAGCGCTGGATGATGATCGTTGTATTTATCCTTCAAAAGAAGATTCTGCCGGTCCATAGCCAGGGTATACTGGGTCAGGTCATTGGTTCCTAGGCTCAGAAAATCCACACGTTTTCCAAGTTCTTCACTGATCATGACCGCTGCCGGTGTTTCGATCATAATTCCGGTACGGATGTTTTTGTAAGGAATGTTCTTCTCATCCAGGCCCTTTTTTACCTCACGGATCAGCTTCTCGATCTCATCCAGTTCATCCTCGGACGTGATCATCGGATACATCAGGTTGATATTTCCATAGGCACTTGCACGGTAAATAGCCCGAAGCTGCGCTTTAAACATTTTTTTGCGATCCAGGCAGAGGCGGATGCCGCGGTTTCCCATCATAGGATTGACCTCATCAGGAATTGCCATATATTCTGCCTGACGGTCTGCCCCCAGGTCCACGGTACGGATCACTGCCGGACGTTCATCCATATCCTCAGCTACTTTTTTATAGGCACGGAACAGCTCATTCTCTCTTGGATAATTCTCTCTTCCGAGATACTGGAATTCACTTCGAAGAAGGCCGATACCTGCTGCTCCGTAATAAAGAACCGTATTCAGATCATCCAGATTTCCGATGTTTGCCAGAAGCTTGATCTCCTTGCCATCGGCTGTAATATCCTTTTGGTTCCGAAGTCTCAAAAGTTCTTCCCGCTCTTCCTTATCTGCTGCATGACGGATCTCATATTCCTTAAGAAGCTCCGGCTCCGGATCGATATACAGTGTTCCTGTATACCCATCTACAATAGCCATATGACCATCCCATTCTTTCTGTATCTCCACCTCGACCAGGGTGGGGACTTCCATGGATTTTGCCATGATCGATACATGGGAAATAACAGACCCCTGATGCATGACTACCGCCAGAAGACTGGCTTTGTTCATCTCCAGAAGTTCATTGGGGGAAAGCTGCTCTGCTGCAAGGATCACCGGCTCATCTCCCAGATTGATCCGTGCATGGGAGCCACCCATGGCGCCGATCAGCAGCTCAGAAATCTCCCTGATATTTTCGATCTGTTCTTTGACAGCCTCGTCCTCCAGCTTGCGGAACACATTGGCAAGCTCATCCCTGGTTGTCTGGACTGCGTAAGCTGCACTGACCTTTTCTGTCGTGATCATGCTTTCCACGGCCCGCTGAAAGCTGCCGCCACTTAAGAGCTTCAGCTGACGTTTCAAGGTCAGCTCCTGCTCTTTAGGGAGGGGTGCTCCGTTTTTATACATATGCTGGATCTGGTTCTTTACCGCTGTTCTTGCATTATCCAGACGATCCAGCTCCTTTTTTACATTGTCTACCATGGACTGACGGATCTGATATTCGCCTCTGTGGTAATACAGTATTTTTCCAATGGCTATTCCGGAAAAAGCGGATGTACCTTTGTATATCTCCACCTGAAAAACCCCCTTACTGGTTCGTCTGCTTAATCGCAGGCAGCTTTAAACTCTGTCCAGATCTTATTGTATTCCTGCTCTGCTTCCTGGCTTACATTCTGTACGATCTCACCCTTTGTCACGCTGTCCGGAACAACCAGGCTCTCGTCTACCAGATCATCTGCTGCCTTGTTTGTATTGTAGTATCCGATATAGTTGATGCACTGTGCAGATACTTCCGGCTCCAGGATATAATTGATAAATTCATTGGCAGCCTTCGCATTCGGTGCTTCACTTGGCACAAACATTCCCATAATACCAAATCCAAGACCTTCCTTAGGATAAACCACCTTAAGATCCGGATTATCCTTCAGTGCCTGTGTTACCTGTGATGTATAAAGAAATGCCACACTTGCCTCTCCGTTGAGAAGGGCATTCTGTGTATTGTCATCCTGGATCATACGAATGTTCGGTGCCAGCTCTTTCAGCTTCTCACCGGTCTTGTCGATCACGGCTACATCTTCTTCGTTCATGCTCTCTCCCATGGAAAGCTGTGTGATGCCACAGATCACGCGGTAATTACCTACGATGGCAATGCTGTCCTCCAGAGACTTATCCCAGAGATCCTTGTATCCTTTAATGTCGATATCTACCTGCTCCGGATCATAAACGATCAGTGGGATTCCTGCTCCGTAAGGTACTGTATATTCGTCATCCGGATCATAAAACTGTCCCTGATAAAGGGGGTTGATGTTCTTAAAATTGGAAACGGTATCCTTGTCGATCTTCTGGACAAGTCCCTCTTTTACCGCGCTGTCGATAATGTAATCATCTGCAATTACCACATCGTAATCGCCGCCCTTTGCCTGGGAAAGCTTCTCAAGCATGGTCTCATCGGTATCAAAGTTGGAATATACCACCTTGGTCCCTGTTTCTTTTTCAAAATCATCCAGCACTTCCTGCGGAAACATTCCGTCCCATGTATAAAGTACCAGTTCATCCTTATCCTTTGCACTGACACTGACACCTGTTATCATAGATGTTCCAAGTACCGCACATAACATGATCGCTGCTGCTTTTTTTGATTTCATAGAACCTCCTTCATGTCTCTCTCTGACGTCTTGTTATTTTGCTTTTACCTTTGTCCAAAGCTCTGCGAATTTCTTCTTAATCTTTGGCTTCTGGTATCCGAAGATCTCATTCTTTGGATTGTCGATCTGCGGAATATAGGAAGAAATTCCCTCATAAGTTCCGTTCTTCATCTCCTCGAATGCACTCTTTACAGTAGAAGTATATCCTACTTCTTCGGTATTGGAAAGAGCATTTTCATCATCCAGCATAAAATTGATGAACTCATGAGCCAGATCTACTTCATTACAGTCCTTGGTGATGACCATGGCATCATACCAGGTATTGGTTCCCTGCTGCGGAGTATAATAGCCAAGCTCCGGATTTTCGCTGATAATATAGGAAGCATCTCCGGAATAAACAACCGCCATTGCCTTGTTTCCTGAGATCATGTTGTCGATCACATCATCACCTGCATAGATCGGATCCATGGTATCTCTCTGCCGGATCAGCCACTCATAAGCCTGCTGGATCTCATCAAGATTTTTTGTGTTCATGGAATACCCCAGCGCTTTCAGGGCGATCATAAAGGAATCCCTTTCGGAATCATACATATAAAGATCTCCCTTATATTTTTCATCGCAGAGAATATTCCAGCCCTCTTTGTCAAGATCCTCCTGAGAGACTACATTCTTATTATAAAGGATTCCTACAGTTCCCCAGAAATACGGACAGGAATAACGATTTCCCGGATCATAGTCCTTATTCTGTACCTCGGGAAGAAGATTTTTGCTGTTTGGGATCTTTTTCCAGTCAAGGGCCTGAAGATATTCCTCCTTGATCAGTCTTTCGATCATATAATCTGACGGAACCAGAACATCGTAGGTTTCACCACTGGCCAGCTTGGTGTACATCATCTCATTGGACTCAAAGGTTTCATATACAACAGTACAGTTATACTGCTTCTCAAATTTGTCCAGAAGACTCAGGTCCATATATTCTCCGGCATTATATACACGAAGCACATGGTTTCCCTGACTTACGATCGTCCACTTTCCCAATACCAGAACAACCGCAGCAGCTGTGACAACCGCAACGATCCTTCTTTTTTTCGGATCCATTTTTTTCACGGTGGAGGCCTGAAGCTTCGGCATGATCAGATTTGCAAAAAGAAGCACCAGTACAATGACCACGATCACAATAGTAGAAAGGGCGTTGATAGTGGGATTGATACGCTTTGTCATATTATATACAACAATGGATATATTTTTTACTCCGTTTCCGGAAACAAAGTAGGAAATTACGAAATCGTCAAAGGACATGGTAAAGGCCAGGAGCGCTCCCGCAAAAATCCCTTCTTTGATCATGGGCACGATAACCTTGGTAAGTGCCTGATATGGCGTTGCACCAAGATCCATGGCTGCATTGGCAAGGTTCGGATCCAGGCTTCGTACCTTCGGATATACACTGGTGATCACATAGGGCGTACAGAATGCGATATGTGCCAGCAGCATGGTCAGATAGCCTTTCGTCATTCCCAGCGAAGAAAACAGCAGCATCAGACCAATCGCGGTTACGATCTCCGGATTCAGAATTGGAAAGTTATTGATGGTAAGGACTATCTCCTTCAGCACCTTTCTGGATTTTGAAAGTCCGATGGCTGTGATGGTTCCCAGCACTGTGGAAATAACAGTTGCCAGAATTGCCACTGTAACCGAAACATAAACTGCCTTACTGATCTCCATGTTGTTTATCAGCTCTCCGTACCAGCGCAGGGAAAATCCTGTAAATCTGGTCAGGGACTTGGATGAGTTAAAGGAAAAGATCATGGTCACAAGGATCGGCAGATAAAAAAATGCCAGACACAGCACTACATATAATTTTGAAAATATGGTATTTTTTCTTTTCATCTCCTGCCTCCTTTAATCGTCCTGAGTATCCATCTTCTTCATCAGGCTCATAAAGATCAGGATGATCACTGCCAGGATCAGAGAGATGGCACTTCCGAAGTTCCAGTCACCTACAGAAATAAACTGTGACTCGATGAGATTACCGATCAGCATGTACTGGCCGCCGCCGAGAAGCTTCGGAATAACGAAGGTTGATATGGACAGAAGGAATACCATCATGATACCATTGACCACACCTGGCATGGAAAGCTTCCAGGTGATCCTCCAAAAGGTCTGAAAGGGATTGGCACCAAGGTCGTTGGCCGCTTCGATCAGTGACTTGTCCATTTTACTTAAGGATGTATGGATTGGAATGATCATAAAGGGCATAAAGTTACAAACAAGGCCCACGATAACGGAAAAATCTGTATACATCATGGTGATCGGTGAGATTCCCAGCATTTTCAGAAGGTTGTTCACCAGACCATTGTCAGAAAGAATGTTCATCCATGCATAGGTACGGAGAAGCATGTTGATCCACATGGGAATGGTGACCATAAGGATCAGAAAGCTCTGCACCTTTTCAGAATATTTGGAGATAATGTATGCCAGCGGATATCCGCAGACCAGGCAGATCAGTGTGGTCAGGATACCCAGGCGGAAGGATTTCAGGATAACACTTAAATATGTAGCTTCCAGAAATTTTGCAAAATTCGCCCATGTAAAATGCAGGGTCAGAACTTCATTTCCATCTGAGGTAAATGCATAAAGCACGATCAGGATCAATGGTACCACGATCAGGATCGAAGCCCAGATGATATACGGCTTGATCAGATGCTTGAACTGTTTCATTAGTATCCTCCCATTCTGCACATAACATGGATATCCTCAGGACCAAACTTCAGTCCCACTTCACGTCCCACTTCTGCATAATCGGTAGTGTGCACCATGTATGTGCGAAGCTCCGTCTCAACCAGGATCTCATAATGCACGCCCTTGAACGTAATGTTCCGTACCGTTCCTCTGATCTTGGCCTGATCCGGTTCCACAATATCCAGATCCTCCGGGCGGAGAACAACCTCAATGGCTTCGTTGTCCTCAAATCCCTTGTCTACACATTCAAAACGGAAGCCATCAAACTCCACAAGGAAATCCCTGATCATTATTCCTTCTATAATATTGGACTCTCCGATAAAGCCGGCAACAAAACGGTTCTCCGGCTCATTATAGATATCTGTCGGGCTGCCGATCTGCTGGATCTCACCGTTGTTCATGACTACTACCGTATCAGACATGGAAAGTGCCTCCTCCTGGTCATGGGTAACATAGATGAAGGTGATCCCTACCTCTCTCTGGATCTTTTTCAGCTCGATCTGCATCTGCTTACGGATCTTGGCATCCAGTGCGCCAAGTGGCTCATCCAGCAGAAGCACCTTCGGCTCATTGACAAGAGCTCTGGCAATGGCAACTCGCTGCTGCTGTCCACCGGAAAGAAGTGTAACATCTCTTTTTTCGAAGCCTTCCAGCCCTACCATTTTCAGCATTCTTTTTACCTTCTGCTCAATAACAGATTTATCTACCTTTTTCAGATTCAGGCTGAAACCGATATTGTCCATAACATTGAGATGCGGAAACAATGCATATTTCTGGAATACCGTGTTGATCTCTCTTTTATATGGAGGCAGCTTGGAGATCTCAATTCCGTTAAACAGTACCTCTCCGCCGCTTGGCTCCTCAAAGCCGGCAATGATCCTTAAGGTTGTTGTCTTTCCACAGCCGCTGGGTCCCAGAAGCGTAAGGAATTCGTTTTCGTGAATGTCCAGATTAATGCCCCGGAGCACCTGCTGGTCATCAAAGTTTTTTGTGAGATTTTTTAACTCGATCAGTTTATTGCTCATCTTTTATATTCCCCTTCCCGCGTTTTCCTGCGATCAGATATACTGCCAGTACCAGAAGGATCACTCCCAGCATTATGGTACAAAGTGCATTGATCTCCGGCGTAACGCCTGTTTTCATCTGTGTGTAAACCTTTATCGGCAGCGTGGATACACGTGGCCCGGTTACAAAAATACTGATCACCACATCGTCCATGGACATGGCAAAGGCCAGCAGAGAGCCGGATATAACAGCCGGCATGATCAGCGGCAGGGTAATGTCCCAGAAGGCCCGAAAGGAACCGGCACCAAGATCTCTGGCTGCCTCTTCCAGGGACGGATCCATTCCCACAAGCCTTGCTTTTACCTCCATCAAAATATAGGGCACGCAGAAAACCGTGTGTCCGATCAGAAGTGTCAGCATTCCAAATGGCAGGTTCAGCATATAGAAAAATGCCATCAGTACCATTCCCAGAATGATCTCCGGGATCATCAGAGGCAGGATGGAAATATACTCCATCACCCCTTTTGTTTTCCAGTGGATCCTGGAAAGTCCTACAGCCCCCAGTGTTCCGATCAATGCAGATACCCCACAGCTGGACACCGCCAGGATCAGACTGTTTTTCAATGCCTGGATCAGATCCCTGTCCTGAAACAGTTCCTGATACCATTTCAGGGAAAATCCGGTAAAGCGCACCGGAAGTCTTGCTTCATTAAACGAAAATACCACTACCACACCAATGGGCAGATACATAAGGAAAAACAGGATTCCCAGGTACAGTCCTGAAAGCTTTGAGTTCTTTTTCATCCGATTCCCTCCAGTTCCTTCACATTGGTAAGCTTCCGATATAATACGATCATCAGAGTTGTCAGTATCATCAGTACCACAGCCAGTGCTGCGGCAAAGGGCCAGTTATTGCCTCTTGTCATCTGCTCCTGGATCAGACTTCCCACAAGTACGATCTTGTTTCCGCCCAGGATATCCGCAATAAAAAACAGACCCATAGATGGAATAAAGGTAAGTATCACTCCGGAAAGAAGTCCCGGCAAAGTCAGCTTAAAAGTGACGCTCCAGAAAGCCTTCCATCTGCTGGCTCCGAGGTCTCTGGCAGCTTCCACAAGGGACCAGTCCAGCTTTTCCGCACTGGAATATACGGACAGTGCCATAAACGGCAGCAATACATAGATCATACCGATCACGATTGCCGGATAGCTGTACAGGATTTTTAAGGGCTCCTGGATGATGCCAAGCTTCATCAGCAGATAATTCAGAAGGCCCTTTTTCTGGAGAATGATGATCCAGCCATAAAGACGGATTAGGGAATTCACCCAGAAAGGCAGCATCAGGAAAAGCATGGCCAGCTTCTTTTTGCCCCCGGAAAGCTTTGCCATAAAGTATCCGAAGGGGTAGCCCACCAGACAGATGATCAAAGTGCTGGTGAGCGCAAGGCGGAAGGATCCCGTAAAGGTCTGCAGGTATACAGGCTCCAGGATCTGCTTGTAATTATCCAGAGTAAATTTCCAGTTCACGCCGTAGCCGCCGTCTGCTGTGGAAAAGCTCAGTGCAACTACATACAGAAGAGGCAGTGCGACGAAGATCAGTGTAAAAAGGTACAGCGGCAGGATCATCCATACGGAGCCTGCTCTGTGCTTACGCATGGGTACCTCCTGCACAGGGACCTGACTGATCCGGCAATACTTCTTCTGATCTTTCTTCCCGATCTACCAGCACTGCATCTGTAGGAAGAAAACAGCAGCGCACCTTTTCTCCTACACTGACATTTGTATCAATTCCATAACGGCTTGCCACGATTTCCTGACCTTCCGAAGTTTTCAAAACAACACGGAGCTGGCCGCCGGCGAAGGTTTTTTCAATGACTTCGGCGGTTAAGCCATCGCAGCTGTCATCTGCGTTTTTTTCTGCGGGCTCCTGTACACTCTTTTGTGTGTTTTCTGATGTGCAATTTGGCGTGCTTTGTTGTGCATTTTTTTTATTTTCTTCAAACCGGATATTTTCGCTTCTTACTGCGATGGTAACCTTTTCTCCTTTTTGTGGGAAATATCCTCTGTCAGATGTAGCTGCGGTGTCCATTGATACTTTTACTTTTCCGGCATCAGTTCTTACGGTGATCTGAGCGGAAGTACCGTCAATCTCCTCTTCCGCAATGCTTTCCACAATACCGGTCAGGATATTGGCATTTCCAACAAAGGTTGCCACATAGCTGGTCTTCGGATGATTATAGATCTCATCCGGCGTCCCAATCTGCTCAAAGCGACCGTGGTTCATCACAGCGATCGTATCAGACATGTTGATGGCTTCTTCCTGATCGTGAGTGATATAGATAAAGGTGATCCCCAGCTTCTTCTGCAGGCGCTTCAGCTCGTGCTGCATGGCACGCCTCAGCTGCAGATCCAGTGCACCAAGGGGTTCGTCCAGAAGAAGTACCTCCGGATTGTTCACAAGTGCTCTGGCTATGGCCACACGCTGGCGCTGACCGCCAGAAAGCTCTGACGGCTTACGCCTCTCAAAGCCCGGAAGCTGGACAAGATCCAGCATTTCTTTGACTCTTCTGCTGATCTCCGCTTTCGATATTTTTTTCAATTTCAGCCCATATCCAATGTTATCTGCTACATTCATATGGGGAAAAAGTGCATAATTCTGGAACACTGTGTTCACATTGCGCTGATTCGGTTCCAGGGATGTCACATCCTTTCCATCCAGAAAAACCTGTCCGGAATCTGGCTGTTCCAGGCCTGCAATGATCCGCAGTGTGGTGGTTTTTCCACAGCCGGAAGACCCCAGCAGAGTGACAAATTCTCCTTTTTTTGCTGTAAGACAGATGCTTTCCAGGACGTCCTCACCTTCCTGGAAGCTCTTTTTTATGTTTTTCAGTTCTAATGAAATTTCGGACATTTAGTTCTCCTTCTGTTTGCTATGATATCCGCCCCCTGCATGGGACTTTCCTGATATAAGATTGCTTATTGTACTCTCGCAGGGGATTCTCCTGATTCGGTTAACTACTCATTTTCATGAAAATTATCTCGTATATACTGACAATAAGTTTCTTTATTAAATACAGGTTTAAATTCCCGACAGATTTTTTTTGCTTCTTTTGCCTGATCACAGAGAAGACGATACGTAGTCAGTGCCAGAAGCTTGGCTGGTTTGATATATGCCAGTTCTTCATCCATGATCTTAAAATCTGCTCCGTGAAGTTTTCCCGCAAATCCTCCGAATGTAAAATTCAGCACTGGAAACAGATGGGTCAGGTCTCCTACGTCGGTACAGGCGTTGTTAAAATCTGCCGGCTTTGAGCACCGGTACGTAGCGTCCAGAAGCTTTACAGATTCTTCCATCACTTTATCCGCACCTCTGTGCAGGATCGGCATATATCCCTGAAGCGGTTCTCTTTCGATCGTACCACCGAATGCATAGGCAGCTCCGTCATAGGCACGATCCATTTTTTCCTGTGTTGCCCGGATCGCATCCAGAGACGCTGCACGGACTTTTGTTTCGATCACCGCTTCGTCCGGAACTGCATTGATCACATCCCCGGCTTTTCGGATCACGTTGTGAAGACGCACATGGTCTTCCTCCCGGAAGGTTTCCCGCATCAGTCCCATCATCTGGATGGCACTGGAAGTAATACTTAATGCATTGACACCATCCCATGGATCAATGGCTGCATGTGCGGCTTTTCCTCTTACTGTCACTCGTTCTGCGGAAAATCCGTTGCATGCCGCATTTCCCAGGTAAAAATCTTCTTCTACCGGCATCATGTGCACATGTGTGGTCAAAATAATGTCTGAATGATCAAATTCTCCAAGCCGGATCAGCTCGCTTTTTCCGGATGCCGGGAAGCCGATTTCCTCTTTCCGAAGCCGTGCACGTTTATCTGCATCAATGTATTCTTCCGCCGGAACGGCAAAAAAAGATACGGACCCAGACAGAGAGGCTTGAACCTCCTCATTGGTCAGTGCCAATGCTGCGCCGATCATGGCTGCAATCTGTGCGTGGTGTCCGCATGCATGTGCTGTCCCATTAACGGGATCAGCCATCGGATGCGACTTACATCCGATGGCGTCAAGTTCTCCGATAATCGTAACGTTCGGTCCGTCCTGTTCCATCCACTCAGCGCGGACTCCTGTGCGTGCAAGTCCTCCATGCACACGAAGTCCCAGGCCACGCAAAAAAGCCGCAACATGTGCGGCTGTTCTCTCCTCATAAAATCCCGGCTCCGGATGGCTCTGGATATCCTTCGCAAAGGCTATGATCTCATCTCTGTGTTCATCTATAGTCTGAATGATCTTTTCTTCAATATGATTCATGTCTTATAACCTCCATTTTCCGCAGGTTAAGCTATATGATATCATAAAACAGTTGATTTGGAAATAGATATTTTCTGGAGATATTTCGCTACTCCGTCGTTTTCATTGGAACCGATGATCCCGGTTGCCACAGCTTTCAGTTCACTCACTGCATTTTCCACTGCATAGGCTTCATCCGCTATTTTAAACATATCAATATCATTTTTTCCATCACCAAAAACAACTAATCTGTCACATTCCAGTTTTTGTTTTAGCTGCAAAGCAGCCTGCGCTTTGGATGCTTTTTGCGGCATGATCTCCAGCCACTGCTCTCCTGTATAGATATCTTGCTGATATACAACATGATATTTATTTTTATATTTATGATAAAATGGTTCCAGCTTCTCCGGCTTATCAATGCAGGTGATATAAAAAAAATCTCCATACATCAATTCAGACTCTGTAGTTACAATATTCGTACGTTTGTCACCTTTCCTGCTGTTTAAAAATGCCTGCATTCCACTTGTTGCCTTTGCCGCTATATAAGAAAACTTTTCAACATTATCCTGATATGAATATATGATCGGATATATTTCGTGTGCAAAAAGATCCCTCAATACCTCATATATATCCTCTTCAAAATAATTGGCAATAAGGATTTCTTCTGTTATATTATCTTTCACAAATGCCCCATTGTATATAATAAGAGGGAAGTGTGTGTTAAGGCCTTCTGTTACTTTTTTTGCCGTATTTAAGGAACGAGCTGTTGCATAGGAAAATAACATGCCTGAAGAAGTTAAAGCATTGATTATTTTTATTGTATATGAAGATAGAGTTTCATTTTTTCGTAAAAGAGTTCCGTCGAGATCTGATACGTATAGTGTTTTCATAAATAAATCCTTTCGTTTTGCTATGGACTGTAAATAGAGAAACTTTTTTCAGTTGACAGGAAAATTGATGATAAAGTATTTCTTTATTATAGCACAAAAAAAGTGGCCATTTAAGCCACTTTTTTACGATTGTATATTCAAAACTACATACATGTTCTGTTGATGATCGTTAATCTTTTTTGAATCAATTCTTAACCTGCGTTTCTTGGTCAAGCCCTCACCCGATTAGTAACAGTCAGCTCCATGTGTTACCACACTTCCACCTCTGCCCTATCTACCTCGTCGTCTTCAAGGGGGTTTACTTCATAAGAATGGGATATCTCATCTTGAGGGGGGCTTCACGCTTAGATGCCTTCAGCGTTTATCCCTTCCGGACTTGGCTACCCGGCCATGGCTTTGGCAAGCCAACCGGTCCACCAGCGGTCCGTCCATCCCGGTCCTCTCGTACTAAGGACAGCTCCTCTCAGATATCCTACGCCCACGCCGGATAGGGACCGAACTGTCTCACGACGTTCTGAACCCAGCTCGCGTACCGCTTTAATGGGCGAACAGCCCAACCCTTGGGACCTACTACAGCCCCAGGATGCGATGAGCCGACATCGAGGTGCCAAACCACTCCGTCGATGTGAACTCTTGGGAGTGATAAGCCTGTTATCCCCAGGGTAGCTTTTATCCGTTGAGCGATGGCATTCCCACTTAATACCACCGGATCACTAAGCCCTACTTTCGTACCTGCTCCACCCGTCGGTGTCGCAGTCAAGCTCCCTTCTGCCTTTGCACTCTTCGAATGGTTTCCGTCCATTCTGAGGGAACCTTTGGGCGCCTCCGATACCCTTTCGGAGGCGACCGCCCCAGTCAAACTCCCCGCCTGGCATTGTCCCACCGCCGGATTACGGCGGCTGGTTAGAAGCCCAATATCACAAGGGTGGTATCCCAACAGCGGCTCCGCGGCAACTGACGTTACCGTTTCTCAGCCTCCCACCTATCCTGTACATGCAACACCGGACCCCAGTGCCAAACTGGAGTAAAGCTCCATGGGGTCTTTCCGTCCTGGCGCGGGTAGCCAGCATCTTCACTGGCACTTCAATTTCACCGGATGTATTGCCGAGACAGCGCTCAAATCATTACGCCTTTCGTGCGGGTCGGAACTTACCCGACAAGGAATTTCGCTACCTTAGGACCGTTATAGTTACGGCCGCCGTTTACTGGGGCTTAAATTCAAAGCTTCG
>NZ_JAJCGR010000033.1:0-35894 GCF_020553125.1 Blautia sp. MSK20_18 | reverse complement strand
TATGCGCTTTCATCTCGGATATAGAATAACCGAGGATTCCCGCTTTAAATCCTAAACGCTCTTGCCTTGATTATCCTTACCCCCTCTGGAATCATCACCTTTCCAGTCTTTCCTGTTGGGCAGGCAATCAGCTCTACCATTGATTTGCTGTAGGCAATACCATCAACGCATTTGTATCTGAAATTACCCTTAATCTCAAGATTTTTAATCCTATCGCTGGACGCAATGGCAAGCAGGATATTATCTGTCAGCCTTCTGTCCGGGTCTTCTATGACAAGAGATACCATGTCTTCAGCTGTGAGTGATTCTATATACGAAATAATACATTTTTCTTTTATTAAGTCTTTTGCTGAAATTATTATTACTTTTTCGTTGACTTTTTCTTCCATTTCTTCTCCTCTTTGTGTTTGCGGGCAGCATGCGACACCAACAGACAGTGGATGAATAGCTGAGGCGTTGAGCTTATTTTTTTTGTTTCTTTTTGTAGTATGTTTGTATTTTTGGTTAACCTGAAATTTTCGCGAATGTTTTTTTAAATTCTGTATCCTACACGACACTTTTTGGCTCTGTTTGGTGAACACATTTCGTTTTCTACTCAGTCTTTCATACGCCAACATCCTCTTATCCGGCTTATCCGGCCGCGCTGCTGCCTCGTGTTTTTCCCACGCAAAAAAAGCCAGCGTTTTCGCGCCAGCCTTTAGCAAGAAAAATCAAATCGCAAACTTATTTTCTGAAATCCCCTTTTTGTTCAATTGCTCCAACACATACGACTGTGCCGCTGTCATGTCTTGCTCTTTCACATTCGGCAGAATAACCTTCAATGTTGGTTTGGAAACGACTCCGGTCTCTAACAGCTTCACCAGTTTCTCTTCTTCGCCTTCAGCAATCAGCCTTAACGCAATTTTTTTAGAATTCTTTTTTATATAATCTTTTGCGTCTCCGCCTCCGGAAAAGAGATACTCTTCCAAAGCGCCATCTTCTTTGCCTTTTGCAGTGGATGCATACTGCCAGAATTCAGTGTGCTTGATACTTTCATTCTTAAAGAACTCATCTATAGCCAATAGATATTTACTGTAAGTAGTACTATTCGTATACAATGGTAAAATCGCGTGTTTGTCGCCACAGTGTAGTATTGCTATTGTGTCGGTATTGCTTCCGGGTCTGTATGATTCGATGATACCGATTTTTACGTTAGGTAAGTAAGAGCCCATAGTAATATTTTTCATGCTATGAGAAATTGCATTTTTGGGAAAATCCTGCACGGTTTTAGGAATCTTAATAGATTCAATACACGTACCAACGAAAGCGTTGTCGTGCACGCGCTCCAGGCCTTCATTCAGATTGATGACCTCAAGACCCGACAGCCAAAATGCTTCGCGCCTAATCTCTTTAATCTGCGGAGGCAGTGTGATTGTCTTTAATTCCGTACATCTCTCGAAACAAGAATCCGGAATAATGGTCACCCCTTCCCCAAGGTCAATCCTGTGAAGCTGTCGGCATAGCTCAAAAGCATTCATTCCGATTTTTTCAAGAGAATCCGGAAGCCTTACTGTTTTAAGTTTCTGCCCTTCTGAAAAAGCAAACGGGATTATTTCTTCCACTCCATCAAGGATTACCAGGTTTTCCATATCAGCATCGCAGGTGACGGCTTTTTTCCTATTTTGTGTATATACGACACCGTCAATAGTAACATAATCGGGGCTCCGTACTTCAAAAGTGTGAACATAATAATCGTAAGTTTTAAGCTTCGCCATATCAATCAGGTCTGCCGGGTCAACAAAACAATCAACGTCCAGAACGAGATTCTGCGGAAATCCGGTATGATAATTTACCCATTTGAGCGAATCCAGACGGTGGATTACCATTTTCTTTACTTTTGTCAGTTTGATGCTTTCTATAAACTTCAGGCTTCTTCCATCACTGTCAGGAAGGATGATTTCGTCCTGGTTGTAATCAATATCGATGACGATAGTGTCAACCAGTTTAAGTCCATTCACGAATGGCTGCTTTATCAGTGCAGAGCCGTCAAATGCGCCTTCTTCCACGTTCTTCCAGCATTTAATATTATGCGTTCCTCTGACGTTAGTACATCTGCATCCATGGAATGCGTTTTTTGCAATCCTGTCTACCTGATTAATCGTAATAAAATCATTTTCATCCTTGCAGAATGTGTTAAGCAGTATCATACTACTTGGGTTACAGACTTTTTTAATAAGACACTCATGTGATATAAAATAATTGCTGTGTGATTCCACTTTTTTCACATTTGGAAAGAGCTCGTTTTTAATTTCAATACTATAAACGCCATCAGCAATCACGAGCCTTTCAACATCAGGAAAGCACTTATCGCTGTCCGGCATCTCTAAGTTGGCAAATATTTCCACCATTTTTACACCGGGCTCCACATCAAGGTCAATATCACACTTATTTTCTCTATTGTGATACCTTGTCACACCTACGTCCAAATCCTGATATTTTACGATTCCTGATTCCAATACTTCAGTTAAACATCCTGTTTTTTCCATTTCTCTTAATTCCTTTCTTTTTGTTTTTATACACACAATATGCCGAATTTTCTACGGTAAAAAAAAGAACAGGCGTTTCACCTGTTCTTAAATGGCATACGAAATTTTCTCCTCCTGAACTCCATTGAGATTTAACTGATTCAGCATATATGCTTTTAGTGTAAACATTTCTGCATTTTCTGCTTTTGGAATCATCTTTTGCAGTATATCATTTGACACCAGGCCGGTTTCAACAATCTTAGCGGCAAATTTTTCGCTGCCTTCCTGTATCATGTTTGACAGGATATAATACGAATATTCTTCTATATGCGCTCTCGCAGATTCTGAACCAAAATCCAGATACTCCAGCAAGGCCACTTTTTCCTGGCATGAAATCGAGAAAGCATACTCCCACATTGATGCAGCCTTTATCCTTGGATTCTTGAAGAAGTACTCCACCTCATCAATTGCATCAGATGACATTGAAGGTTTTATATGTCTCGGAAAATACAGGTATTTTCCGTTGCAATATACCTTCATGATGTTGTCATCAGTGCCAAATGGACCGGGTGCCATTATACATGCCGCTCCAAAGCCAGAAGGAAACGTCTCCATCGTGAGTTCTTTCAGATTAGAGCCAAAACAGTTGTATTCCAGCTTTTTAATAGACGCAGGAAGATGGACAGATTCAATGTTTGTTCCCAAAAAGGCCTTTCGTCCAAGATACATCAGGCCTTCGTGGAGTTCTATGCTCTCCAAACCGCTGTCTAAAAAGGCGTAATCGTTGATTGTCTTAATGCCTGCGGGAATATCTATGTGCTTTAAGCTGCAGCATTCAGCGAATGCGCCGTCTTCAATCGTATCTATATTATTTCCAAATTTGATTGATTCCAAATTCTTGCACCGGCAAAACGCCTTTGCTCTGATTCTGTCTATTGAATCAGGAAGCACTACTGATTTTATCTTACAATTGCGAAAAGCAGAATGGCCAAGTTTTTCAACTCCTTCCAGAATCACGACATGCTTCAGTCCAAGCGAACCAGCAACAACCATTTTTCCACTTTTTGTATAAACAATTCCGTCAATTGTTTTGTAATCCTGGTTTGAAATTGAAAAATATTTAAGATGCGATACCGCTGAAGAAGACATATGTGCAAGCTCTCTTACTTCGACACCACTCAGCGAATCATTGGTGTCCAGGACAAGCATTTCAGGAAACTTTGTGTCATAATTAACCTGTCTTGCTGTTTCATATCTATGGACCACGAGTTTCTTAACCATAGTTAAATCAGTATTCGCTATAAATATTGCCTTTTCGTAATCGTCATCAGGAATGATAATTTCTTCAGAGGTTTTGTCAATATCAATCACGATATTTCCTGCCATCTTAACGCCATTAACAAACGGCTGTTTTGCAAAAGCAGACCCCGCAAATGCATCAGGTTCTATATCATCACCGCAGTATACATCAATCGCGCCAGTCAAATTAGTACTCTCACATCCGGAAAATGCTCCATTTTTGATTGCAGTAATATCATCAATTTTTATCACTTCCCCTTCTTTCTTACAGAAAGTGTTAAGCAGAGTACAAAAAATATTTCCTTCATCCAGAACAAGGCAGTTGCCGGTCTTGAACCTGTCTCTTTCAGACTGGACCCATTTCACATTTGGAAACAGACTGTTCGGAATCCGAATTTCAAACACATTACTCTTAATGACCAGACTTTCCACATTCGGAAAGCTCTTTTTGCTATCTGCCATTATCAGGTCGTAGCAAATCACAACTTCTTTCACTTCGTCATCAACATCAATATCAATCGCATCAATGTCCTCCGGGTCTTCAGACATATCCTGAGATGCAAGCTTATTACGATAAAAAACAACTCCTTTTTGCTTTTCTTTTGGATATAGTTTTTCGTTTTTCATTTTTTATTTTTCCTTTCTTTTTGAAGATTTTTTAATATTTTTTAGTTTTTTTTGAACATTTTTTTGTAAATATTTTTAAAATCTTTTTTGTTTCTTTCGTATTTAATATGCGGGATTTGCCGGCAAAACAAAAAAGACCGCTGCAGGCTTTTGCCGCGGCTCTTTCTAGAAACAAAGAAAGGAATTACAACTGCGAATCCGTTTTATGTATTGGAAGGCGCTATTCCTTCCTGCTGATGGTTACATCATAGCATCGACAGACGGAAAACTGCGGGCAAAACAGATGGCCGGATATCGGCAAAAATCACTTTCAACAAAAAAATACCGGCAAAATTCTTGCCGGTATTACAGCTTCAGGACGTTAGATTGAAAATTTGTTTTTTGGAATTTTTGCACCTTTTCCATCATTTATCGCTTCCAGAACGGCAGCGCTGAGTGCATAATTTTCTCCTTTGATGACAATTTCCAGAATATCCTTTTTTGCCTTTGGTGTGAGGATACCAAGTCCAAGAAACTTAATCGCTTCTTCACCAGATTCCTCAAGCAGCATCATGAATACCTGTTTTCCGTGTTTTTTTAGAAAGGCCTTTTGCTCTTCTCCATGAAATTCCAGATATTCCAGATATGCCGTGCGTTCTCTGCCTTCGATAGTGTTTGCATATTTATAGAGAGACAGATTTTTCAGGCTAGATTTGTAGCCTTCTTGCAAAAAACCTTCAATCACTGTCCGGAATTCGTAGCAATCGCTCTTCTTAACAAATCTCGGAAGAAATACTGTCTTATCTCCGCAATCGTATCGGAAGACCACATCAAATTCATCATCATACAGATATGATGAAGCACCTGTACGGCATGCATTAAGCGGAATATCTTTAATAAAGTGACTGCTCTTAATACACTTAATACCGGAGGCATCAGTAAACGTTCCAATATTTTCCAGTGAATCAGGAAGTCTCAACTCGTCAATTTTACAGCCGCTAAATACTCCTTCGTGGATTAGCAGCAGCCCTTCGTTCAACTCAACGTTTTTAACACCGCTGTCACCGAAAGCATATCGTTCAATTGATTTCATTTGAGGCGGTAGTTTAACATGAGTCAGACTGGTGCAGTTCTGGAATGCAAAACCTTTTATTATATCCAGTCCAGAGCCAAAATCTACATTTTGCAGCTCTCGGCATTTATAAAAAGCATTTTCATTCAAAATAGCAAGTGAATCAGGAAACTTGACGTTTTTGATGCGCGTGTTTGCAAAAGCATAAGAAATGATTTCCTCTACTCCTTCCGGGATTACTAGGTCAGTCACGCTCAGTGAGCACGCAATCAGTCTTTTCATGTCTGCTGTATATACGACACCGTCTTTTTCCACAAATTTGCCATTTTTGTCTATAATATTGACTTTTTCAACATAATATCCATCACCTGGTTTCGCTGCATGCATCACATTGATAATGTGATTATAATGTGTCTCCTGAGTGGTAACAAATGTTACTTCCTTTGGTACACCTTTGATGCTATAAGCACATATACTATTCGGGTTATGTATTACCAGGTGCTTAACGTCTGCCAGATTAACTCCAACAGCACATACCGCCATTGAATATTCTTCATCCGGAAGTATAACTTCGTCCGCTTCCGGGTCAATCGCAACAATTATTCTTCCGGCTGTTTTCACACCATTGACAAACGGCTGTTTCTCAAAATAAGAATCTTTAAATGCCATTGGCTCGCATCTTATTAATGCTGAATAATTGTATGGAATTTTTTTGATATTACTATTTGCCAAAGCGTAATCAGCAATACTTACGATAACTGATATTTCCAGCGCTTCATCCTTGCAAAAAGCATTCAGCAGAGTCGGTCGTCCATTGCGTTTCTTGACGAGATATCTTCCTGCTAGAAAAAATATACTGTCTGAATAGACCATTTGGACATTTGGAAATAATGTATTTGGGATACAAATCTCATCAACATCAGGTCCAATCATCAGCTCTTCCACGTCAGGAAATGACTTTTTTGTATGCTGCATATACACATTACAATCAATTTCAACTCTCTTGATGCCATGCTTGACATCCATGTCAATGATACAGTCAAAACTTTTCGTAAAGATAACATCTCTTTTTTCGTCCATTATTTTGATTCCTTTCTTTTTGCTTTTTTTTTATTTCGTATTTAATATGTGGAAATTACTATAAAAACGAAAAAGACCGCTGCGGTTTTTGCAGCGGGAAATGGATAGCAATAGTAACTTTGGCGTACATTCCTTGTTGTTATTTTTCCTTTTTTTTCAGATATTTCTCAACAATCTTTTCGTCTATTTTCAGGTAAATGTCGCAATATGTTGAATCGCACCAGTCATCCACTCGTTCAATGAAGGCTGGATGTTCTGCAACCTGCTGCCCGCCACAGAATACCCAGTTATTCCCACCGATTCTGGCATGAACGTACAGCACATCTTTTCTGCCAGCGTACTTATTAAAAGTATCTATGGACTTTCTGATGTGTCTTATCTGCGTCTTCGCAAGCAGTTTGATTTTCTTTCTTCTCTTGCCGTGGATTTTTCCCCATCTCACAGCGGTTGGCCTTTCGTATCCATTTTCATTTTTAGTATAGACCAGGAATCGTTTTAAGTTGTCATCCGTTCTCTTGCAGTAAGAGTGACAGTCAGAATTAACTGACCAAGGAGGGCAAGCCCTAACCAGGTCTTCAACTGCATCAACTTCTGCTGAAGCAGTCATCTCTTTAATCTCTTCTTCTGTAATCCTCTCTTCCATTGCCATTAACCTCAGACCACGAAGGCGTGGAATGTTAATTCCTGTAGAATCTAGGATTGTTGATAAGTCGTTGATTTTTGCGTATGCTCCAATATCCATTTTTTTTAGTCTCCTTTTTTTATTGTTGCTCATACATCCTGATACTTTCATTGTTGGATATGAGCCGTTATATATATTTAGTATGCTGAATTTTTTCAAAAAAAAGAAGGCCGGTGCTTTTTTGCACCAGCCCTACCAAAATTAAAGCGAAAAATTTTTCTTTGTAATACCGCTTTCGTTAATCTGAGAAAGAATGTATGATTTAATCGTCATCATATCGTTCTTTTCCGCAATTGTAAGCAGAGTCTTCAACGTGATTTTTGAAACAAAACCTGCTTTTAAGAATGCAGCGGCGTTTTCTTCATCACCTTCTTTAAGCAGTCTTGTGATGATTCGCTTAGAGTTCTTTTTGAGATATACCTTCGCAGTTTCGCCACCGAAAGCAAGATACTCTGCAAGTGCCGCATATTCCTTGCCTTTGGCTGAATATCCAAATTCCCAGAATTCGCAGTGCTCCTGGCGGAAATCCTGTAAAAAATATGACACTGTTTTAAGAAATTCCTTGTAAAGACCTGGCTTAAGGTATTTTGGCAGATAGGCTGTCTTACCTCCGCAATCCAGACGGATTACATATCCGGCAATTTCTGAATATCTCGGCTCGTATGCAGTGCTGCAGCAAGCAATAAGTGATTCACTATATTGAAGCGTCGTAATATGCTCCATATTTTTTCCGAACGCACTGCCACTGAGGCTGGCAGTGGAAGGAATCACTATTTCCTGCATTGGTGTGTCGTCAAATGCATGATATCTAATCTCTTTAAGGCCTTCTGTGAGCTTGATGTTGCTTAGATTTGTGCTCTTGAATGCTCCATCGCAGATTTTCTCCAGATTTGGAGGAAGGATTACATTTTCCAAGTTTATGCAATTTTCAAATGTATAACTTGGAATCTTTGTAACTCCTGTTCCAAATACTACACTTCTTAAATTCATGCATCGTCTGAATGCTTCTTTCTTAATATTTTTCAGAGAGTCAGGAAGCTTAATTGATGTCAGATGACAGCCGGCAAACGCTTCGCGGTCAATATTCTCTACCCCTTCTGGTATCACAATATCAGTCTGATACATTGTTGATGCGATAATCGTTTTCATGTCAGATGTATATATGATTCCATTTACACACTTAACATAAGGAGAAATGACCTCAATTTCCTTAATATATTCAGCATTCCTGCTTACCCTGGCAAGATGCCGGATTTCGTATTTTAAGTTTTCCAGATTATTGTCCGAAGGAATAAATGTCACTTTTTGAGGAAGTCCTTTGTCATATAGAAGTCTTTCAAGACTGTCTACATTATGGAGTACAAGATGTTTTACATCTCTTAAGTCCACTTCTTTCGCGAAGGCAAGAATCTGTTCCTCTTCATCCGGAAGAATAACTTCTTCCACCGTCGGGTCAACATCAATCAGGATTCTTCCTGCCATTTTCACACCAAGTGTAAAAGGCTGTTCCATGAACGCAGAACCGGCAAAAGCATTTTTGTCACATGATATATACCTTCTGGTACTTATCTTTGTGCTCTTGCAGTCTTTGAATGCATACGCTCCGATATAATACACATTCGGGATTTCAACTACCTCATCTTCTGCCGGACAGAATACATTTTTTAATGTTCTTCTGACCATATTGCGGACAAGATACCGGCCAGACTCAAAATTCCTGAGGTCCTCTGAAACCACACGTTTCACATTTGGAAAAAGAGTATTTGGAATCTCAATTCTTTGAACATCTTTTTTAATAGTCAGGCATTTGACATCTGGAAATGATTTCTCGCTTTCAGGCATATTAAGACCATATTGCAAAATAAGACATTCTATCCCAGGCTGGACCTCAACATCAACCGCTTCATTTGCAAAACCATCCTCTTCAAACGTATACATTACGCCATTCTTTGTTTCTTTTCGCATTTTTTTTATTTCCTTTCTTTTTTTTGTTTGCACCTACAATATGCCAAAATCCTCAAGGTAGAAAAACGCCCGGAGAATTACTCCCCGGGCTGTCTTCTTTCCAAGATTTTTACAACTCGCCGTTTCGGCTTGTGATACCTCTCCGTATCGGTTCGGTACCAATTTGCGCAGCAAATGTCAAGCGAAGCCGTAAGGCTGAGCGCAGAGATTAAAAATGAGGCCTCGCCTGCTTTGCATGACTCGTTACCGGACTTCGAACGGGGATTCAAACCCGCGTGCGAAGTTAAAACCGGGACATTTTACATGCGGACGACCTTTTGTCGGCCTGGAATTTCCCGTTCTTCGTTAATACTTGTTACATCATTCTGCAACCCCAACAATCGCCAGCGCAAACAACGCAGCAAACGCAGCCAGCCATACAAGCCAGATTGGCAGTTTTGCTTTTAGCGGTTCAACTTTCACTGCATACGGAATACAGAGTATCATCAGGACGAAAATACTGCCAATCAGCCTTAATATAGTTCTGCTTGCTGGGTTTCCTATTATATATCTTACCCAGACATACCCAACAAGTAGCGAATAAATAAGATTTGCAACGCTGTACCACCGTTTTACCGTCATACTTATGTTGACAATCTCAGTATTTCTGTTTTCTTTATTGTCGGAGGACGAAGCCTCGTCTTTACTTACACCAAGTTTTTCTGCTGTGTTATTCACATCGTTTTTCATTTTCCTTCTCTCTCTTCTCCTCTTCCATCTTTTCCATCCACGTCACCCCGACAGCAATCGCCGACCAGACATCTTTCTTCACACCGAAGAACACATCGGGTTCTTTTTTAGTTCCTTTCCCATTTTTTTTATCTGTTTTTGCATACCGGTCAATCAGTGCCTGACGGATATTGGCATCTTTCGCCCGAAGGGTATTACAGAGGCAGAGTTTTTCTTCCTTTCGGTAGATTCTATCAACTGGAATACCCCGGTCTATCGCTGCCTGGATAAGTCTTCCATTCCATAAGATGGATTCAATTGTGCTCTCCCCGACAGCCATTCCAAAACTCTGAAACTGTTCATATACCAACTGATTATAGTCATCATTTTTGATTATCTGCATTATGGCTTCATTCATGATTTTGCCGAATGATAATAGTTCAATATCATCTTTGTCAAACTGCATGATTGCATAGCCGGATTCTGTAGTTCCGACGTCTATTGCGAGGATTTTATTTGTCATTTTTTTTGTCTCCTTCTTTTCTGTATATGTTTAGTATGCTGAAAAATTGAATGGAAGATAAAAAAATAAAGTAAATCTAACCCTTAAGCCCAAAAAAAGACAAGGTTTAAATGCCTCGCCTTAAAAAAAATTGCATTTTGTCTTGCTCCAAAATACATTTTCTGCTATTCTGTTTTCAGAGGGTGCTGACTGGCATTTTTTGCCCCTTGTCTAGTTCCATACGTGCAGGAGACCAATTCCTGTGCGTAAAGACTAGGCAAGGAGGTGTTGATGTATGGAGTATTCTCTATATCTGGAGTACTTAAGGTTTCTTTTCAACCTGGTATTCTTTTTGTACTGCGTAAGCAGATGCAAGTAATATACTTGCTAAAAGTTTAATCCTGGCGTAAGTCAGTTAATATGTGTCGCCAGCATTCCTCTATATTTAATATGCCAAATATTTTCCCAAAGAGACGTTTTTTGAAAAATATTTTTATTTTTTTGTTGCCATCTCATCCACACAAAAAAGCGAAGCCTTATGGCTTCGCTCGCATATCACACACCCAGTTCTTTCCTCAGCTCGTCAACCTTCTTTCTCTCCTCATCAGTAATTTCGCACCACTCAAAATACTTCTCCCAAAACTCCTCGCCTTCTTTTTCAAGCATTTTTCCGTATGTTTTTTTGAAGTATTTGCAGTAACACTGACATTCTTCCTGGCGGTCAACAAAGAAGCCATGTTCTTTCGCTGAGGCTATTTTTTCTTCTGATTCTTTTTCCTGCCTTTTTTTGCATTTAATGGTCAAAATTCCGGCCTCAATGCTTTCTCCGAAGTCAGACATCTTAAGGTAATCTTCCGATTCTTTTTCTGTCCATTTTTCAGCAAAATCCTGACGCAATTTTTCGATTTCCGGTCTTATTCTGTTGGTTTCTGCAGTATGTTTTATTGAAAACTGGTCCATCTTTGAAGATAACTCTGCATACTCGGGAGTACCTTTTTTTATATTTTTGAGTCGTACTTCCTTCAATGCGTCAGACCATTCACGCATAATCTTGTCGGCCGTCTCATGCAGTTTCTTTGTCTTTTTCATTAATTCGTCAGACTCAGCAGCATACTGATTGATGTCAGCAATTGAATTGAATTTGAAATTTCCGTCACCGTAATAACTGATATTTTTGCTGCTTCTTTTAAGCATTTCCTCAAACTCATCACCAGCATCTTCTTTGTAAACGGAGGCCTTTAGAAGTCCGTCTTCAATTACATGAGCGACCCAGTTACTGTCATCATTAAGGTCAAGGTCAACATTGAAATCAAAAATGATGAAATTTTTGCCGTAATTGTACGCCAGGGAACGGTAAGGGATTTTGCTGCCGTCACCGTAATACGCTAAACTGCCTCCATGCCCGTTGATGAAGCCGGCTTGTGCTAGTGGCATGACGTCAAAACTGTACCACGGAAAGCATTTAACCTGTTCGCCGTTTAATGTGTCATACATACCCATAATTTAATCTCCTTTTCGTTTTCTGTTTTGTTGTATATTTAATATGCGGGATTTTTGAGAGAAAAAAAACAGTGGAAGAATCCACTGTCTTTAAAAATCAGAACAATTTTGTTACGTCTACCAGATATTTTGCTGCATTTTTCTTAATATACTCTGCAGTCTTTTCTGACATTTCCACGCCAGAGCCCTCAAAAACAACGTTTCCGTCATTTTTAATTCTGCAGACACATCCTTCAGAAATCTGTTCTCTCTCGCCGTTTTCAAAAGTAACGTCAAAAGGTTTTGCAAAAGCATAATACTTTCCAAGCCGAATTTTATTGGCCGCCTCAAAGTTTTCCGGATGCTCTTTCACGGCTCCAGAAATACGTTTCAATTTCTCTTCTATTGTCTCCTCCGGCTCATCCTTATGCATCGCCTTCAGCGCCTTGACGTACCACTGACTATTGATATCATCATCGGTAATATCCTTCAGTTCTTCTGGATTTTCGATAATTCCCCACCAGCTCTCAGCGCCAAAGATGATTCGCTGCAAATCAAAAACATAAATCGCCGGATTTGTCGCCATCCCGACAGTCAGTTCACCTGATTTGTTATTATAACTTACCGTCTGAGACCACGGCTGATTTCCGAGATACAGCCCAAGATATGTTTTACCGCCGTATTCTTTATTGCACGGGCGAATCTTGACCAGACTTCCAGCACGTCCCATCATCAACTGTTTTCTCTCATCACATTTGATGCTGTTGACCTGAATCGGGTACTCAATGTACCGGCTTTCATAGTCCGGGCAGTTCTCACACTGCTCATTGCTGACGCATACAGACATATCATCTTCTCCTGAATCTTTTCTTTCCTGCATCAGTTTTCTACAGTATGTTTTGTTCATTTCTTTCCCCATATACGGAAAAGCGTTCTTGCATTTTTTCTGTCTCTCGCTTGGTTTGTAATTTTTGTCCATTTCTTTTACTTCCTTTCTTTTTAGCTGTTTTTTATATTTACAAAGACAATATGCAAAAAAAACAGTGTGAGAAAAAAAGTAAAATTGAATTCAAGTCTTCGTCGTGCCGATTCGTGGCGTCTTCCCGGCTTTGCCCGGTTTGGTACCAGGTTTGAGCGTTCCGTAGCAGCGTTATCCAAAAACCAACGTAGTCACAAACACAAAGAATAAAAACGTCGCAGCCACTTCTGGAAACACAGCATCTTCTTCTCTATTATGGGTGAAGATTTTTTTAGGCTTACTTTCACTGATTCTGATTTCTGTCTCGTCTCCGATATTAATTTCTTTCGGCTTCTGCAGTTTGAAAGATTTGTAGGCCTTTTTGCCCACTTTATATTTATACGTCACCTTAATTATCCCGTTGTCGCGTCCCGCAATGTCCACAACTTTCGCATCAACCAATCGGCTGTCTTTGTATTGCTGGTGCGTTTGTAGCGAATCGAATAGTACTGCGGTGCTTCCAATAAGAACGATTACAAAGAGAATCAACTTCCACATCAATTTATTTCGTTTTGCATGTCTGATTATACGTTTGGCCATTTTTTTTACTCCTTTTTTATTTTTCTCTATGTACGAAATATGCCTGATTTTTGCTACTGCCGTATTTTTTGCGAAAAAAAATACCGGCAGAATTTCTGCCGGCAGGTTTTTCAATGTCAAATTTCAATATCAGAATCTTCTTTCTCGTATTTCTTCGTCCAAATCGGCCAACCACGCAACAGCAACTAATACTCCTAAAGACGCAATAAAACAAAGGGTAAAGGCAATAATAGTACATATTGCGGTCGTCATTGTAGTGATAATTATTTTTTCTGGAATACTTTTGCGTATCCGTATTTCTTTCTTATCCCCTACTTTAATTTCGTCTACGGATTGCCTAACATTTTCTTCATACTTCTTGTTGTCGTAGCTATAGCGATATTTAACTTCCAGCATGCCGTTTTTCGTACCAGATACATTGATGACATTTGCTTTTATAATTTCACTGCCTGTGTATGTTTTGTAACTAGTTACAACACTGATTACAAAAATGATGACGCCGACCAAAAAGAATATGATGCAAATAAGTTTAATAAGTGGAAATTTTTTTTCTTGTTTTCCTTGTTTTTTTTCGTAGTATTTTTATTTACCATTTGAATTTTCCTCACTTTCTGAAATTACTTTTTTATAATATGCTGGAATTTTTTCCGGCAGAAAAGTTTTTGCGAAAACCTGCCGGCAGAATTTCTGCCGGGTGATTTAAATCTTATGTTCTGGATTTATTTTTTTGTTTTTCTTCTTATTCTCTTCCACGATTGACGAAAATATTACGCCAGGCGTCATCTTCCTCAAGCATACAAGTTGCCATTGCATACAGCCACAAAACTGCCAGCTCAAGGCACAATCCAATCACTACATCATATATTACAATAAAATCGACATCATTATACTGAAGAATCACCTCAGGGTTGCTTTTCTTAACCCTGATTTCCTTTTTATCTCCTCTTTTGATTTTTTCTGTGTATTGTATTTTATCCGATTCATATTCCTTACCGGCAATGTTGTATCGATATGTTACGCTGATATTTTTATCACTGGTACCTTCAATATCAACCACTTCAGCCATCACAAGCTGGCTTCCGGAATAATTATTGTAATCCTTCCGCACGTGAAAAAATATAAACGCAACGGCAATTATCACCGCCAAAACACAGGCAATTTTTCTAAACAGTGATATTGTGTTTTGGATTCTTTCGGCTATTTCAGCCAGTTCTTCTTCTTTTGATTTTTCCAAATCTTTCATATCTTCCATATCTCCCATTGGCAGATGCTCCTTTTTACGTATTTTTTTGGTCTATTTTTAATATGCTTGAATTTTGGCGGCAGGAAAAATTTTGCGAAAAAAAATACCGGCAGAGGATTTCTGCCGGGTAATTTAAATCTTCTTTTCTGTATTTATTTTTTCGTTTTTCTTCTTATTTTCTTCCACAATTGACGCAAACGTCACCCCTGGCTTCGTTGTAAACCCAACGCTTTTCGCTTTAATTTCCTCCACCGCAGACGGCAGTGTACAGGTTGCCATCTCATACAGACACAAAACTGTCAATCCAAGACATAATCCAATCATTACATCGTAGAATATTACCAAATTGATATCATTATACTTAAGAATTACTTCCGGACTGTCTTTTTTAACTCGGATTTCTTTTTTGTCTCCTTTTCTAATTTTTTCTGTGTATTGTATTTTGTCCGATTCGTATTCCTTGCCGGCGATATTATACCGATATGCTACATCGATATTTTTATTATCAGTGCCCTCAATATTAATCACTTCAGCCATCACAAGCTGGCTTCCAGCATAATTGTTGTAGTCATTCCTCGCGTGAAAAAACATAAACACAGCGGCAATTACCATCAAAATGTAGGCAATTTTTCTAAACCGCGACATTGTGTTTTGGATTCTTTCGACTCTCTCAGCGAACTCTTTTTCTCTTAGTCTTTCCAAATCTTCCACCGACAATTTTTCCATCGACAAAAAGTCTCCTTTCTAAGTATTTTTTTCTATTTTTATTATGCTTGATTTTTTGCCGGCCGAAAGATTTTTGCGAAAAAAAATACCGGCAGAATTCCTGCCGGCAGGTTTTCAATATTAAATTTCAATATCAGAATCTTCTTCCGCTTTTTTCTTTGCCAAACCAAACAACAAAACTATCGTCCCCAAAGATGCAAAAAGCAAAAGAGCAAAAGCGATATTATAACATATTACAGTCGTTATTGTCGTGGTAATTATTTTTTCTGGAATGCTTTTCCGTATCCGGATTTCTTTTTTATCCCCTGCTTTAATTTCGTCTACGGATTGTCTAACGTTTTCCTCATACTTCTCACCGCCATAGTTGTATTGATATTTAACATCCAGCATGCCGTTTTTCGTACCGGATACATTAATGACATCTGCTTTCACAACTTCGCTGTCTGTATATGTTTTGTAATCAGTCGTGGCCTTTAGTATAGCTTCACCCACAAAAATTACAATACAAACGAAGGCAAAAACTTTTTTTCTTTTAGTGATATTTTTGCCAATCATCTTTAAAAACCTCCTATTTTATTTACAGAAAATAGTATCTGCCGGTCCGGCTCGTACTCCTATTAGCTGACTTTTTGCTATTTGTTTTCTTTTGTACATTTTTCTATCTCAATTTCTTTGTAGTACTTAGCCATACCTTCTATTAACACATAGGCCATAAAACCGAAAGTGAAAATGCCCAAGCCAATAACAATATCCGTTATTATTACCCTGTCAATCTCACCCTGAATTATCTTTTTAGGTTCACTTTTCCAAATTCTTATTTCCTTCATGTCTCCTAATTTAATATCCCTAATAGGCTGTATGACACTTTCCTCATATTTTTGTCCGTCAAAATTATACTTATATTTAACATTTATCTTTTCACTTTTGATGCCTTCGATACCTGTAACTTCTGCTGTCAAAGCTTCACTACCTGTATACTTTTTGTAATCCTCTATTATACTTGATGCGAAAAACATAACGTCTACAAAAATAATCAGAAAAGCGCTAAGCCTGGCAAAAATGATTTTCTTTTTTGTCATTTGACATACTCCTTTTACTGTTTACACATCCAAATTTGCTTCTGTCGCGTTACTGTAAATATACTCTTTTCTTGGCTGTACCTCATTCCCCATCAGTAAGGCTGTCAAATCTGAAGCCGCCTGCGCGTCCTCAATTTCAACCTGCTTCAGCATCCTTGTCGCCGGGTTCATAGTAGTCTCCCACAGCTGCTCCGCATCCATTTCCCCGAGACCTTTATAACGCTGCAGTTTAAAGTCTTTATGTGTTTTTCTATATTTTTCAAGTGCCTTGTCGTCATACAAGTATTCTTCTCTTCCGTTCTTCCCGTTCGGAATCGCTTTGTATAATGGTGGCATCGCGATATATACGTGGCCTTCATAAATCAGTTCAGGCATAAATCTGTAAAACAGCGTCAGGAGCAGTGTGGCAATATGTGCCCCATCCACATCCGCATCGGCAGCGATGATGATTTTGTTGTATCTTAATTTTGAAATATCAAAGTCATTACCATACCCTTCAGAGAACCCGCAGGCGAAAGCATAAACCATTGTTTTAATCTCGGCATTTGCCAGGATTTTATTGATGCTTGCTTTTTCCACATTCAGAATCTTACCCCTGATTGGAAAGATTGCCTGAAATTCACGGTTTCTTGCTGTCTTAGCAGAACCACCAGCAGAATCACCCTCAACGATAAAAATTTCGCATTTTTCCGGGTCTTTGCAGTTACAGTTTGCCAGTTTTCCGTTGCTGTCAAAAGAATACTTCGGCTTTGTCAGCATATTTGTTTTTGTTTTTTCTTCTGCTTTTCTGATTTTTGCAGACTTTTCAGCGCAGCCGATAACAGCTTTCAGTTCTTCCAGATGGCGGTCAAAATACATCTGCAGCTGTTCTGAAATGACGGATGAAACCGCTTTTGCAGCATCCGGGTTATCCAGCTTTGTCTTTGTCTGGCCTTCAAATCTCGGGTCCGGATGCCTTACTGAAACAACAGCCACGAGACCATTTCTCACGTCTGTACCGGTGAAATTCGCGTCCTTTTCTTTAAGGATGCCAAGCTCCCTTGCATATGTATTGATAAGTGTTGTCAGGGCTGTCTTAAATCCTGTCAGATGAGTCCCGCCCTCTGTTGTGTAGATACTGTTGCAGAATCCGGTCACATTTTCGTGAAATTCTGTCGTGTACTGAAAAGCACACTCAACTTCAATCCCGTCACTCTTTCCAGAAACAGAAACCGGCGCGTCCTGCACTGTTTCAGAATCTTTCACCATAGATTTTACAAGGCCGATGATACCTTCTTCTTCGTGGAAAGTGATTGACTCTACTTCTTTCTTTCGCTTGTCTTCGTAGTGGATTATCAGCTTTGGGTTTAAGTAAGCTGTCTGATGCAGCCTGTTCTTTACCTCTTCTGCTCCAAACTTCACTGTATCAAAAATCTCATCATCCGGCAGGAAATTGATTGTGGTTCCGTGTCCTTTTGATTTCTTAATCATCGGAAGCAGGCCGTCAATCAGTTCTGTTGTCGGATGTCCTTTTTCGTAAGAGTCATGAAACAGGCCGCCATCACGTTCAATATCAATCGTGAGGCGTTTTGACAACGCATTCACGACAGAAGAACCGACACCATGCAGACCACCGCTGGTTTTGTATGATTTGTTATCAAATTTACCGCCAGCGTGCAGGGTAGACAATACCAGACGCTCCGCAGAAACACCTTTTTCATGCATTCCAACAGGGATTCCTCGTCCATTATCTCTCACGGTCACAGAACCGTCTTTTTCCAATGTCACCCAAATCTCACTGCAGAATCCTGCCATATGCTCATCAACAGAGTTATCAACGATTTCATAAATCATATGATTCAGTCCTCGTCTTGAAGTGCTGCCGATGTACATACCAGGTCGTTCTCTTACAGCCTCAAGGCCTTCAAGAACTGTGATACTGTCTGCTCCGTAAAAATTATCTTTCTTTGTCATTTGCCTTACTCCTTATTTTTTTTTGCTTTTAACAATATGCCAGAAAATCATTTTTTCTCATTTCTTTGCGAATCTTTTTTCTTGTCTTCATTTTCTTTCTTCTCTTTTGTTTCTTTTTCTATCTTCCACGAAAAATAGAACCATGAAATAGTCAGTATTCCAAAAACAATTACGGATACAATCATTGTTTCTTTTAACATCATTTCTCACTCCATTTTTTTTGCGTATATATTGTATGTGTATTATAGTATGCAGAATTTTGAGCGATTTTGTTACATAAAAAAATCCTTCCGTAAAACCCGGCAGGTACGTATTTTTAAGCAATTACAATTCGTTATTCTTTTGTTGTTTTCGTATTGTAAATTTTCTTTATACTTCTTTATGCTTTTTGTTAATATGCACAAAAATAACATGTCGGCTTTGTCGGCTCGGCTCCACATTGAAATTGATTATATCTTTCGTTATCCTCTTTCATCATCACGGTAATAGTAATAATCTAATTGCCAGTCTTCTAAAGGAAATTCTTCCAATCCAAAAACTGCCTGTGAACTCAATTTTTCTTGCCATTCATATGGTAATAGCTTTGAATATTTAGGATATTGATAAGATGTAAGGCTTGCCATCATTTCATCCATTTTAACCCCACAGTTTGGATAATCTTCTTTAGCCATTAAACTAGTAATACTATTTTTAACATCTTGCCATTCGCTATTACTAAGTAAACAAATAGTTTTGTCTGGCGATGCGATATTAACAATTCTTTGCGTGTTTTTAGACCGCTCAAACTTTTCATCGAAAGTGGCAATTATTTGTTCAAAAGAAGAGTATTTTTTATTGTTTGAGAAATCTATTTTATAATCTCCTTGTTGTATCATTTCATTAACATAATTTACAATTAAAGATTCATAGTCACAATTCGGAAATTGATTTTTTAGATATTGATATGTAGAATTAATCGCATATTGCTCCGCGTTCCTATCTTAGTCCATATTTGAATAATTGCTTTCATAATACATTCTATTATTCTCAATAGCCATATGGCTTATTAGAAGATAGTAATCATCTTGAACATTATCACGAAAATCTTTACAAAAATACAAATATGAATCTAAATGTCTACTTTCATGGAATAATGCAACAAGTGATTTTATGAAGTCAGTATCATCAATCAGTTTACTTGATGGCTTTTGCATTAAATTTGGTTTAAAGATATCCTTAATGCCTATATACATATAAGGTTTTGATGTTGTTGGTGACAACGTTACACTATCAATCATTAATACATCTTTACGCATTTTAATGCGAACTTCATTAAATCCATCATTCGCATATTTGTCTTGTAAGAACTTAGCTATACTTTTGATTTCTAATATTGCTTCTTTTGACGTTAACATAAGGCTATTTTTCATATATCTTCTTTATTCTTCTCTAACTTCTTGAGAGATTGTACTCCTCCTCTAATAGTATAAGTACAGCTGCCTTTTTTAATTTCTTCAAGCAGTTCATAATCTGTGGTATCATCAATTTCAACTTCTTCATCTTTTATCGCGTCTCGTATTTTTTTTATCTTATCCCAATCTGCTATCATTGATTTTTTATTAATACCCATCAGTAGTCTCCTTTTTTGATAACTCGTCGTTCCGGCTCGTAACCAAGCCTCGCAGAGGCTGACAAGCGAAGCCGTAAGGCTGAGTGCAGAGCGTGGACGGGGTTTTCGACTTCCCGTATATTTTTGCAACCATTATGTCCGACGGACAACTTGAATTGTTCATGGTCGGACCGCTTGCAGCATTCCTCCCCTGACGGCAAGCCTTGCCGCGGTTTCCTCGTCCATCGATGAATAGATTTCGCCTATTTCTTCTCTGTTTTTCCTTCCACCTTTTCTTCCTTCACCTCTTCCGGTGTAGTAGTTTCAGCTTCTTTTTCCAATTCTTTTTTCCTTTTTAAGCATTCGTTAAAATCAATGCTGTCCATAAAAATTCCCATTTTTTGTCCTCCTGTTTTTCTATCTGTCTGTAGGCCGAGCCATTGAAAACAGTCAAGCCCTCACTTGTACTTAATATGTTCACTTTCTTTTGTTTCCAATTTTTTTTGCGATTTTTTTCGGCCTTACGTATCTAATATGCTGAATTTTTTTTAATCAGCACAAACGAAAAAGCTGCCAGCAAAAAATTTGCCGGCAGTTAATTTCAGATATTTTTTATTCTTTTTTTTGCTTCCTCGTGAACCATTTTTCCAAACCTTCTTTTGCCAATAAGCCTTACTTTCTTTTCTGCATTTTTTTCGCATGCTACCTCAATAAGGCCAAGAAACAAACCGCAAAAAATGAATAATACTATCAGGCAAAATGCTGCCAACATATTTTTCACCTCCTCCTGTCATGCTGCAACTTTCTGTTTGACTCCAACAGCCGCAATCTTACAGCCCCAGTTCTTTTTTTCATCTTCTCCTTCTTCGTCTATGACCTTTCCTTCTTCGTTTTTTTTGCATACTTAATATGCCGAATCCTCCATAAGCCATTACAGCCACAAAAAAAGCCGACAAAAACTTGCCGGCCTTAAGTATTCTCTTCATCTCACTTCATCAACGGTCCTCCCAATCGCCTTAGCTACTTTTCCAACGTATTTTTCTGCTTCTTTTCTTTTGTATACGTATATGTAAGACGGATGCTGTACTGGCAGATACCATATGCTGTTATGTTCTGTCGCAAAATATTCAAATCCGCGCCAGCGTTTTAGCTTAATATCTAGCTTTTTCTCTACCGCAGAGCATACTTTCTCTCCAAGCAGAATCACGACCTTCGGCTTGACTTCTGCGATTTCTGCAAGCAGATTCTTAAAGCAGCAGTCAATTTCTGCCTGGTTTGGATATCTTAACTTTCCATTCTTATCAACCGGCGGGCATTTGACTAGATTGGTCTTATATCCCGGCTTGCCGCATGCGGCTTCAATCTGTTTAACAAGTTTTCCTGTGTTCGTAGTCTCGGAAAGCGGTTCTTCTCTGATTTTTGCAGATATTCCTACCCACAAGGCATCATATGTATTGCTTATTTTTGTGTCTGGATTTGAATACCTTCCGGCAATATCGCAGTGTATACAATCAGTCATCATAAGCCCTCCTCTTATGGTTTATATCTTTAATTTTTCCATTTCGTATGCAATCTTTGCCAAAGACAAAGCAGAAATGCTCTGAAGATTCAGGTAGTCACTTCTTCGTAATTCGCTTGCCAGCAGTTTGTTGACTGGTTAATATCGTCCTCCTTTTTTTGTGTTACATACAAAATATGCAGAAAAAAAAGATGTGGCGTAATAATATATATTAACGTCGCATCTTTTTACCAATTTTTTGAAAAACATTAGTCAGTCAGGCGTCCAGATACCTCTCGATTTCTTTAAACACCGCTTTGCTGCTTTCATTATTGTGCAAGATATCGTGGGTTCCTTCAACACACTTGATTTCTGTTGAACTGTTATTTTTATGATATGCTTTAAATACTTTTGTTACTCCCTTTCCAAAATCCCCAACAGGGTCATTTTTTCCATACATGAACAGTGTTGGTATCGTGTTATTTGGATTTTTAAGATTTTTTGAAGTGTATTCCATACCACGCAAAAATTCATAAAAAAACTTCGGTGTCATGCGTGTATGCACAAGCCTGTCTGTTTCGTATTCGTTTCTTGCAGCGTCATCTGATAATAACCAATAATTGTTCGGGTAGCCCTTGAAATGTTTATTATAGCTGTCAAACGCCATTTTACGTATCTCATCTGATGATTTACTCATCTGCTTATTGAATTTAACTGCAATCAACCCTCTCATTACATGCAGCATTGCCGCAGGCTGATACCCCGTTCCGACCAGAATCTCTTTGTTGTAAGCACTTAAATCAGGCATTGACCTGACTATGAAAGAGCCAAGTGAAAAACCAACGATATACACTGGTAAGTCAGGAGATATCTTTGTGATATGATTTCTGACATTTATAGCATCGCGGACGGTGTCAAACCAATCATCTAAATACAGACTCCATGACTTATTTACGTTACTTCTACCGTGGCTGATGATATCGTTGCCAAAAACAGCATATCCCCTTTCAGTGAAATATTCAGCAAAGTCGTCGTATCTGTCGATGTGTTCAGTCATACCATGACAAATCTGAATCATTCCTCTAAGATTTTCTTTATCGTGCGGCATAAAAACCACAATATTAAGTACTGTGTTCTTATTCGCGGATGGAAACGCGATATATAGTTTTTCCATTAGTGTAAGGTCTCCTCTTTTCTTTTTTTTGTTTGCATGTAATATGCCAAAAAAAGAAAAAATAAAATCATATTTGCGGATTTTTTTCAGACTTAAAAAGTCTTTATACTTTTTTATGCTTTTCGTCATTTTATACAAAAACAGCCTGCCGATATCCATCGGCAGGCGTCATATTTTCAGAATCTCAATTCAACAGCCGTAATCTTACAGCCCCAGTTCTTTCTTCATTTTCTCAAGCTCGTCATCCACATCGGCATTTCCGCCGTTTTTATACTTATCAAGCAGGGAATCTGCCGTGTTATCATCGGCTGTCTTGTTCAGCTCTGTCATCGCCGCAGCCTCATCAAGCATCTTGTCGGCCTTTGCCTCATATCGCTCAAAAGCATCAATGCTTGCCGCGGCCTTGTCTCCGCCAGAAAGTACCTGATTCATGTGCTTCTGGGCCTTGGCGGTTGCTACTTTTGCTTTAATCGCATCTTTCTTCGCTTCAAGTGCCTCAATATCTCTTACCAGTTTGTCATGCATTGCCTGCATATTGTCAGCATTCTTTTCAGCCATTTCGCATGTTTTCTGAAGTGCAACAAGTTTTTCTTCTTCTCTTTTCTTTGCCTCCAGAAGAGTTCTCGCATCACCCTCATTTCCTGCGCGGAGCGCTTTTTCTGCTGTAGTTTTATAATTAGTAATCTGATTCTCACATTCTGTTACTTTTCTTCTTGCGTTCTTTGCATCAGCCATCACTGCTGCGGTTTCTTTTTTTACTTGTGCCAGGTCTTTTCTAAGGTTCAGAAGCGTCTGGTCAATCATCTTGGCCGGGTCTTCTGCCTTATCCAGCAGCGCGTTCACGTTTGCGCTCATAATATCCTTAAATCTTGTTAAAATTCCCATATTTTTCAGTCTCCTTTTTTATATTTTTTGAGTAAATCATCCGCTTCGGAATCCCCGTTAAGCGGTGTGTTTAATATTTTTTCAGTTTCTTTTGCTTCTTCAGCTTTGTGTTTTCTTCTGATAACCATCACTACGATAATACCGGCAAAAACAACGATAACGCCAATGACTTTTATTGCATTATTGCCGACATCGGCAGCCGTTGTTGATTTTGTCATAATGCGGTCAGCTGTTTTTGTAAAAATGGTTGTGAACATGTCATCAGTTGACATATCAGAATACCAGTATTTGTCAACATATGCCCAGAAAATCTCAATAGCTTCAGAATCCATCACAGAGGAAACCTGTTTTCCGTTAACGTATGCCATATATCCAACATCATTATCGGTATCCTTTTCTGCGAAATACATGAATAAAAATGTATCTTCATTTTTGATATGCTTGGAATACCAGTCCTTGGCATACTGCTCTTTCTGTGCATCTGTCGTCAGCGTATTGTCATAAGCGTTTAATACTACATATGGTTGTATTCCGGTTTTGTCATAAAAGTATTTAATGGCTTTTTCTGTCTTAGAAAGGTTATCGAACCATCCGATATTATCAACGATACAATTATTATCATACGCAATATTAGCCGTTATTTTTTCCCTGTTTTGTGTGCTTTTGGGTATACTACTGTTATTACTTATCTTCATACCAAATGCCAGCACAAAAACGATGATAATCGTTACAATGAAAGCCATAACCTCGCTAAACGGGTTACTACTCACAATTACAGTATCGTGCCTTGGTGGTGGAAACATTCCACCGCCATATCCTCTGTATGGCGGCAGCCCTCCAAACGGTTCATTATAATTATGATGACCATGATAACTGCTGTTTCCGGAGAAACTTCCGCCTCCTGCTCGCCTTCCACTGCTGCCGCTGCTTACATGATGGCCGCCGCTTGACCGTCCGGATGAATGTCCGCCGCCAGAATGTCCACCACCGCCACCTCCGGCTCCTGCTCTTCCCATAGATTTTTACCTCCTTCTGTAAGATTTTTTTTGTATATATTTAATATGCAGAAATTTTTAAAAGGTGGAGCACTTTTTGAAAAAAATATTTAGCGCAAAAAAAAGGCGGCCGGAAAAAATCCGGCCGCCATATTTCAATCTGTCAGCATATATAATTTTGACAACTTGCGCTTCGCGCTCGTGATACCTTGCCGTATCGGCTCGGTACCAGATTAAAAATGATAACTCAGGCTTACGCCTTCGTTACCAAGCCTCGCAGAGGCTGACAAACGAAGCCGTAAGGCTGAGTACAGAGAATAAATATAACCAAGCGGCTTTTGCCGCTAACAAACGAAGCCGTAAGGCTGAGTGGTTCGGCGAACTTGCGTTTGCCATCACCAGACGTTGACTGCCGTTCAGCGATAAAGCGTTTTCAAACGGGAATTCAATCCCACGTGTGAAGTTACAACCGGATTTGACCCGCGGTTTTCTGTTCTCCGTTAATCTTCACGATTCTAGATAGAATCAAGCCTCTTTGCAGTATAATTGATATGATAGCCTTCAAAATCATTGTATCCACTCAGTTCAAGCACTTCGCCGGTTTTAGGTTCTGACACTTGTTCAAGACAGTCTTCGTTTTCACTTCCGTCTACAAAATTGTCTAGGTCATTTACCTTATCGTTGCGAATTTTACTCAGCAGATACTTAACTGCACCATCAGTAGCTTCTGTTATTTTTTCAAGCTCTACTCCAGTGCCATCGCTGTCAGAAACAGCGATAATCCAGTCATATTTAGTATTTTTTCTCATATTAGACTCTCCTTTCTCAGACTTCACGCATCTGTATAAAATCAAGGCGCTGCGCCGTATAGTCAATATGATAATCAGAAAATACATTATATGCATTCAGCGCTGTTACATTATTTGTTTTGTTATCAACAGTTTCATCAACATCTGAAATGTCCTCAGTACCGTAATCAAAGCTTTTCTCGTCATTGTCTTTGTCTTCCAGGGCGAGCTCTACAAGAGCCCGCTTAATCTGGTCAACACTTCCAATCGCATAAAGCATTCTGACGCCGTCAGCTTCAGTATTCCCGATTGCAATAATCCACTTCGTCAGCATTCTTTTTCTCCTTTCTTTTCCTCTTCCTTTGGCTGGGCCAAAACGGAATCTGATTTATAAGGGACTGTACCTGCCGGCACTACAAGTGAAGCGCGGTCAGTATGTACGTGCTGGTCATCAAAGAAAATCTGCGGCTTAAACTCTTTTAAAACATAAGTTTTATCAAGTCCTCCGAGGAAGAACGCCTGATTTACCTTGATTCCCCATGCTCTCAGTGTCTTAATGGTTCTCGCATGAGCCGGTGCGCTTCTGGCAGTAACAAGGGCAGTAACGATTTTTGTTTCGTTCTCTTTCCCTTCTTTTTCCTGCTTTGTCTGAATTTTAGACAATGCACGGAGGAATTTTGCCATCGGACCTTCTTTCATCGGAATGTTTGCTTTTTCGCTTTCACTTTTTCCGAATGCTTCAAGACCTTCTGATTTGAATACTGCTTCTGACTCATCACCGAACAGAACTGCATCACCATCAAATGCGACACGAAGCTCTGTCGTTTCAGTCATATACTTCGCAGCAGATGTAATCATTGTTGCGGCTGGAATACCATTGTCAATCGCAGCCCTCGCAGAATCATCATTTGCCGTAAGGTACAGGTCAATATCAAGAGATTTCAGATAATTGATAATACTCTCTCCACCTGTAAAGAATCCGCGGCAGATATTGAGGCCATGTGCCTGGATTGAGTTGAAAACACGAAGGCTTGTGTCAGCAGTATTTCTTGACACTACAATGACTTCAACGTCATCTTCTCCAAGTTCCAGGAGAGCTTTAACAACAGGAAACGCTGCTCCCGGCTGCAAGACGTCTTTTTCGTGTTTCACCTGATACCTCTCATAGGCCTCTTTGCCTTTCTTTAGAAAAATTTCGTCTTCTTTCTCCAGCTGAAATAATGCGCGGCTGGAGACTGCAACTTTTAACTTTCCATTGATTGAATATGCCATACGCTTTTTGTTCCTTTCTTTGTGTATATATTTATTTTACAAAATTAATATGCTGGAAAAGTAGATAGACAAAAACATTTCTTATCTTCCGCTTTTATTTACCGTATTCTGTCACAACCAAAATCACGCATATTAAATACGTAAAGAAAAATTAAAAAAGAAAGGAATAACAAAAAATGAGTAAAAAGCAAAGTAAAGATGGAGTGACTTTAACAATCAACCCTCCGACATCAAACTACGGGATATTTAATATTGTTGATATTGATGTTCAACCAGGCGTTGACAGTGTCACACTTGATATTGATGGCCTATCACGGTACAGCAATTTTAATGTAAAGTTAAAAAATATAAACAAGCAGTTTCCGGACGTAAGAACTCTTATCTTGGATGGGCACGCATATGAAACTGAAATCTCTAATTATATGTTTCCAAATGTTACAAATGTAATAGTGCAAGGCCCTCCGGCATACTATAGCAGGAAAGTGATTGTTGGACGCAATGGTTGCCTGTTAAATTCTACCGAAAGCGGCGTAGGTTATAAGCTGCTGAATACTTTCTGCAAAAAAGCTGGCGAGAAAATTGACCTAAAAGATGTATGCAGTATCGAGGATTATGCCTTTGCAGGCTGTATGAGCACAAATGTCATCAATACCGACGATATAACATACCTTAGCAAAAAAAGCTTTGCCAATTCTGCATTTCAGCTTGGTGGCTCATTCGTAAATGGGGTTAAATATATCAATGGGATGATTGTTGATATTGATACATCAGCAAAAGAAATTGATATTCCTGAGAATGTCAGGATTTCGGGCGTCGATATCCCAGAAAATTGCCGGTTTGATAAAATCACAGTCCATTCAAAACATTCTATTGGTGCTATTGCGCAGAATAGTGGAAGTTTATTCGATGGACATAGCGGATGCGATATTCCTTGTGATGTTTTGTACTTAGATTTTAACAATGACGAGTTCGAGACATCAGTTTTACATGCTATCGATACAAAAGCATTTAAGCTGTCAGATAAGAATCGTTTTTGCAGCGAATATGATGGAATCTTATATGACCGTAATATGGATACATTAATCTGCTGCCCATCAAAGAAAACAGGCTCTATACTTATTCCAGAAGGAGTTAAGCATATTGGTGACTGTTCATGTTCTGATACAGAAATTACAAGCCTGAAATTACCCAATACCCTCAAAAGCATTGGATATCGTGCCTTTTCTGGCAACAGAAAGCTTACGAATATTGATTTTGGCTCAGGTATCAAAAATATCGGGGCTGGTTTCGGTGGTATGACGTTTTTTGCGTGCGATGCTCTGACAAGGGTAGAGATTCCGTCTAATGTCAAATTGATTGGCGAAAGTGCGTTTGCGAATTGTTGGAATCTTTCCAATCTGATATTTAACGAAGGGCTTGAGAGCATTGGACCCAATGCTTTTCGGAACTGTAATCTCGCAGAAATTGTGCTTCCAAAATCAGTAAGAAGACTTTGCGATGCTGCATTAAATGGTGTAAAGAATATTGAAGTTCCTGGCATCATCCCAGTCAATTTTCTTCATGCAGTCTTAAAAACAGACGATGGAACGCATCCTAATGATTTGTGTGATATTATCGAAGTGACCGATGGGAGCAATAAACTGTTCTTCCCAATGTATCTTGAAGCTAACAAGAAAGACGACCTTCAGCGTAGCCTTGGTTACAAGACTCTTGCAGAGGTTGTAGAAGACAAAAACTTTATCAACAGACCGGGTGAATGTTCCCGGCATCTTGAGGCTAAGCAGAACATAGCCGTTAAGGTTTACGGATACAACCAGAATCCTGAAATTCGCACTTATCTCCGCCGTGCTGCAACAAGTATCACCAAGAGATATATTGCTCAGAAAGATGAGGACAGACTCGTTGAGTTCCTGAAGCTTAACTTAATGACAATGTCAGCAATGAATAAGGTTCTGCCGCAAGTCAAACATGCCGAGATGACTTCTGCTACTGCTTATCTTCTTAATGCGATTAACAACGCAGGAGGAAATAAAAAAACATTTAGACTTTAGTTTATAAAAGCCCCGAAAGAGTGACCGTTACTGGCGCTCTTCCAGGGCTTTTTTTTGAATAATGGCGGATGCAAATAAACCTTCAGGATTTGCTTTTTTTTAAAATTCCTTGATAACTCCCCGGCTTTGCCGTAGTCATTACCAAGTCTCACAGAGGCTGAGAAGCAAAGCCGCAAGGCTGAGTGTAGCGCACGAACGGGGATTCAGACCCGCGTGCGAAGTTAATTTACACAAAAAAAAGACCGAATATGGATTATCCGGTCCTTATTAACTTTCTTATTTAACTGTCACCACTTTTCCCATGAACAATATTTCGTTATTCATTTCGTCAAAAATCAAAAATGCAAATGGCCTTGTTAATTCCACGCTTTTTACCACTGGGTCCGGAGCCATTGCCGACATACGCTCCATAACTGCCATCGTAACAGCTGCTGCTTTTGTACCATTTTCGTCCAGCTCCAGTTTTGTTTTCTGAAGTATTGTACTGACTTTTGTGTTTTTATCTGCGATACCGGAAAAGTCAGCATCATTTGAAAAAATGTTTTTCAGACCAATGTCTGAAAGCATATCATTTAAAACTGCCGAAGTTTCGAAATTAAGTTTTGGCATCTTACAATCCACTTCGTCGTATTCTAGTTCAGATTTCAGCAGACTCTCAATGTCCAAGTCTTCAAGTGTAAAATCACCCTCTTCATTTGGCAAAATGCCGATAAAGCTTAAACCATTTGCGTAGTTCCGTCCGAACGCGGTCGCTTTATCATTTTCATAATATCGGTCGCCCGCACAGGTCATATATTTTGTTTTTTCTTTATCTCCAAATTTCTCTTTTTTATTAGATACAGTCCAGGGGTCTCCGTTCCAGCCAGATTCAAAATACAGAGAGTTTGTCAGGCACAACTCCGTATCTTTACTGATAGTATCTGGCGTTATGATTTTTGGAATCATTCCTTCTGTATTTTTATCACACCATTTGTTGATTCTCTTGCATGTCTTATCTGTATTAGAAAAATCTAGGTTTTCTACTTTTGCCGAGAAATTGCTACTCACGCTCTTTTTAAAAGCATCCTGCAGCTTAAGGTCGTCATCCGCCCATACCGCATCAGCGATTTTTAATTTTGATTTATATCCGTAATTCTCTTCATCCGAATTATATTTCTTGATATTTTCTATATATTGCTTCGCATAAGCAGCAAAATCATCTGTTCCAAGATATTCTTTTAAAGCTTCTTTTGTCTCCCCTTTTGCGCCTTCTGCAATCATACCAAGAGCAAAATTTAAGCTTGTTGGGCTAAGCATAATATTTTTGTTTCTATTTTCTGCTGCAATTTTGTCTGTTAGCTTCACGGAATTCTCTATAGCCATGATTTTATCAATTGTGACTTCGTCGGTCGCTTCTTTTGAAGTGTCGTCATTTTCAGATACGATGACATCTGTATCTGACGGAACGATAGCCGCATTCGTAGTTGCGGCAGGCGTTAATGCTGTCAATGCGGCCATAGCCATTGCTGTTAGTTTCTGTTTGGTCATAAATGCCTCCTTTTTTTTGTAAATATATCATATGCTATTCTCGTATATGTAATATGCAAAATAATCTCGTAGACCAAATGAGGAAAAACATAACAGCCTGCCAGATTAACTCTGTGAATGGCCCCCACTTCAGCGCAAGCAAGCGGCGGGTAGTTCACAATCATTCTTATCACATCTTTTTAATTGTATGATTGTCTATTTTACATCTAATATGCCGAATTCCACTTGTTCAATGCAAAAAACCTCTGGGATTAATTCCCAAAGGTTTTTTTGATATTATAATATAGAAGCCCTTTCAACCTTTACTTTTGATATATTTTTCTGCATTGTGGATGTTGATAATGTAGACATCTTTTTAATCATCTTCTTAATATATGCAGTTGTCTTTGGTACACCTGAAACTTTTTCTCCAATCATCATATTTTCATATTCCTGTGCAAAATATTCAAGCGGGTCATCTCCATAGAACTGCGCTTTCTTTTTTTCCGCTGCATATATCTTCTTGAATTCTGCTGTATTTGCAGAGTTCGTTGCTGCCGCGATAAATATTCCCATTTCGTAGTATATGTCTCTATTATTAAGACGTGTCAAAGTAATCGTCTTGCTGGCACGGTTAAATCCACCATTAAACTCTGCTCCGTTGTATTTAAAAGTACTACTTAATTTTACTTTATATCCAAGATTTTTAAATGCTCTTCTTGTTGAAGCATCCGTTTTGGGAGCAATTTTGTCTATCAGTGCCCCATTAGCCTTGACTGTAACATTGCATGTTACAGCTTTGACGCTTTTATATACGCCTGCTGATTCCATATTGTTTCCGCAACCATCAAAATATATTTTTATTTTAGTAGTACCAGGATTCAGGCAATCGACTTCCAAACAATCTTGCCATTTCTCATTTGTTCTTAATCCAGTCGGATTTGCGATGTTCTTATTTGAGCTCACAAATTTAATAGGAATTCCTCCTCCTTGATATCTGATTAATGCGCTTGTACCTTGAGAAAATGTCACGTTACTACTTATTTGCGGGACTTCATTGACATATACTTTGCAATGCAGTACATTTCCTGAACTATTTCCATATCCAGATGGGGCTTGTACGATTTCTGCTGTAATATTTGCAAATCCTGCTTTTTTTGCTCGAACCAAACCATTGGAAGACACTTCTGCCACAGAGGAGTTATCTGATTTCCATACAATGCGTGTATCGTTATATACTCCATTTACTTTAAGCTGAAGATTATCTCCCTTAAATAATTCTGCCTCTCGCACATTAAGATACTGGCTATTGTCATAAGCCATGACCGGGGTTGCCGGTATAATAGCAGGTGCTACTGATGTTGCTGACAATATAGCAGCAAGAGCCATTGTTGAAATTTTTTTTAGTTTCATTTTTTCTTTCTCCTTAATTTTATTTATAAGATTTTACGGCATGGAACGTAAAACCTTACGAACAAAATATGACAAATAATAAAAAAAATGAAAAAAATTACATTCAAGCCTATTCTATCTTAATCCCATCTCATCAACTATATAATAAACGACATCTCTTATCGTCATTTTGTATTTCTCCTTTATTTGACGCAAGAACTGCAGATGAAATGCCTGACATATACTGCCATCTTCACTTCTCACTTCAAGCGTTTCAATACTTGTCCCTGCTGCATTGATTGTCTGTACGGTAAATAGAAATCCATACAGGTCTTCTGTATTATTCAACGCATCTATCAATTCAGTTGTAAAATTATACAAATCTTTATCCATACGCTTTTACCATATTTTTCCAATCATTTTTCTTATTATTATACCAAATCGCTACGTTGTCATTCAACAATAGCCTTTCGCATCTAATGCTATTTTACGACAAATTTTTCTGTTTTATGTATTTTAACACAAAAAAACCTCGGAAAATCCGAGGTTTAGCACAAATTTAATTTAAATTTAAATGGAAAATCTTTTATACAGCATTTTTCAGCCGCGAGTCATCAAACGTTTTCTTTACCTCAAGACACTCTGCTAAAAATAAGTTTTCGTCGCCTTGCGTTCCCCATCCAGACACATTTTTTACGCCTGAAATATAGAGCTCTTTTTTTGCTCTTGTGCAGGCTACAAAAAGAAGTCTGTTTTTTTCAGGGATGGCGTCACATGCCATATCTCTGTTTTGCAGTTTTGTTACGGAACAGAAAACGACTGGCCACTCTTTTCCTTTTGAAGAGTGCATTGTTGACAGAACAACTCCGTCATAGGCTTTTTCTTTTCTGGCCGTCTGTTTCTGTCCGAATCGTTCGAAATCAATGACGTATTCACATACCGCTGGAAGATTTTCCATTTTCACAGCCTCCCCCATTGCTGTATTGATATCGTCCAGAAAACTCTGATATATTTCGTCATTTTCATCTGTATCAAGTTCCTTGAATTTTTCGAATAAACTTGTTACATTTTTTATTCCAGAAGCCACTTCCTGTAAAGCTAAGATATCATCCCTGATTTCTTCATTTGTTTTTGAGATGGCTGCACCATTAGTTTTTGCATTGATATACGCAGTGCCACCAAATTCACTTCCGTAAAGCATAAACCGTACAAGTCCAATTGCTCCAAGAACGCTAGGATTTTCAAGGATTGGCTCTGGATTAATACTTACTGTCTTAATCCCTTTTTTCTGCAGCATGTCAGCATAAGTGAGTAATTCCATGTTAGTCGGAGCAAGGATTGCGATTTCATTTTCTTTTCTACCATTCTTTATCAGCTCTTCTACTGACTCAATAATGTATTCCTGCTCCGTTTCTTTCATGTCAAACGCTTCGACGTTTACCGGGATTCCCAGTTCATTTGTTGATTTCGGTTTTTTGTCAATCCTATCTTCATTAAATGAAATAAGTGTTGCAGCAAAATCAACAATATTCCCTGTGGAGCGTCTGTTTTCCATGAGTCGCACATCAGTTCCGTGCGTTTCGCCAATCATATCAAAGAAGTTCTTAATCAGTTCTACATTCGCATCACGAAATCCATAAATGCTCTGGTCATCATCGCCAACAATAAATAATGACTTTACGCAGCTCGCTTTCCTCATCGCATTGATGATTTCAAACTGAACGTTTGATGTGTCCTGATATTCATCAACAGAGATATGCTCAATTCCGACTTCATCAAAAAGTTCTGGATGTACACGCAACAATTTCAAGACTCCGAGTTCCTGGTCGCTGTGCTCAATCAGGCACGCTTCTTTTTTATACTTGTCATACTGCATATACATACTATAGATAGCGTCTACCGTTTTTGGCTGTAATCCCGATGATTCTTTTAAATCATCCTGAGACATGCCTTCCTGAATAGCGGAAAAATATCCCTTCATCAACTCAAGGATTCCTTTTGCTTTGAACATGTCCAGATAGAAATTCTTGTACCTGTCAATCAATTCATCAATAGGGTCATTTTCAGACAAAATTTTCTCGACAATTTTCGTCTTCTGGATTTCGTTTATGAGCACAGGCGGTTTTGTGTATCCAAGCAGATAATGGTAATCCTTTAACAAAGAATCCCCAAATGAATGGATTGTTGAAATCACCATCTGCTCAATATCAACATCAAGGCCTGCGATATCACAAAATCCTTTAATCCTGTCTTTCATTTCCCCAGCGCCAGCATTTGTAAATGTAAAGCATCCGATTTTTGAAGGTTCAACACCTGATTTAATCAGATTCATAATTCGATATGCCATTGCAGTTGTTTTACCACTTCCTGCCGTAGCAATCACTCGGACATTTCCACTTAACGTAGTTGCCGCCTTTGCCTGGTCTTCACTAAGGATGGGTAGACTTGTCGGTTTCGGTCTCTCTTCCTCTGTCAATGGAACAGCCGCATCATGATATTCACACAAGACACGAGATTTGCAGTTCTGGCATTTTTCTGCTGAAACAGATTGCCCGGCAACAAACTCTTTAATCTGCGGGATGAAGGATTTATCTATTTCAGACATATCATTTGAGAATGCTTGCAGCGTTACAACATTTCCGCCTTTTCCGAAGAAATCATCCTTATAATTATTATCATTTTCCCTTTCTTTTTGAAGAAAATAATAACTTGCCCGAAGTAACACATTTTCGCTTGGTTTATTTTTGCTTGCCCATTCCTGCATAGCTTTCAACATAATATAAAACTCAAGACGAGTGTTCGTACCAGTATCAAGTATTTTTGATGATTCTTTTACATTTGGCTTTCCTGAAAATATTCTTACGGCTTCAATAGCATATACACACATTTCGTCGTAAACCCACCTTCGGCCTTCTCTATGTTTATTCACTTTTACCGTCTGATATCCAGCGAACATACAGTCTGCCTGACAGATAAAATCAGTATCATCAATTGTTACAACCGGCTGACCAATCAAAATTGGCTTCCGCTGTTCACAATTGATATATCTGTTGATGTCCCTGATGTCATCTTTTGCCTGCATTTGCTTTGTGGCATCCGTTGGCATATCCAGGAAATCATAGAAAGTATCGATTAATGACTGCACGCTGAATCTTATGGAGCCAGTGAGTTTACCGATAATGATTTCGTTGATAAAACGCTGGCGTGCAAACTTAGATTCATCATACGGAATTTTAATGTCCTCTGCATCACAGCCAATAGCGTCTTTCGCCATTGCCCTGATAGTATCCGAATCATTCCCAAAGTTCATGATACCAGAGATAATAATTCCTGTAGCATCAGGCATATCCAGCTTCTCTATCTGTGGTATTTTACGCAGCAACTTTTCGCGTTTTCCGCATCTGTAAACTCCATATAACTTTCCAGATTCAAATGCCTTTTTTGTTTTTACTTCCATTTTTGAATCTCCTTTCTTGTTTTACAATTTATTACGTGGATAATATGCTGGATTTTTAAGAAAAAAGAAAAAGGGGAGAAATCCCCTTTTTCAGTGCAAAGAAAACAATATTAATCCAAGCTCCAAAAACAGAGCTATCGTCCCAACGGTCAGGTTTGTAGTATATGTACCCTTTTCTTTTGATTTTTTTTCAATACACATGGGGTACAACAAGACCAAAAACGCGAACTCAGCATATGAGCATTTAGCTAGGATAATTTCAATGTTAGTTAAATCACGGTTGAAGATTTTGCAAGCAAGAAGATATATACCTGTGAACAAAAATATCTTATTGCAAATTTCAAATATAGCATCACGAACAATTATACATGTACTTTTTTTGTTTTTTATTTCTTTTTTCTCCAATTCTGCGTTTTTTCGTGATTCTTCTGCTTCATGCAAAAATCGCTCCATTTCTTCATCCGGTAGCTGCGTATCCGCCTTTAATAGTATTTCTGTATATTTTTGAGGCGATTTTTTAATTTGTTTAATCAGCGCTCGCTTCCTTCTCAGTGAACTACTCGGCAATTAAATTACCGAGCATCTGATGTGCGGAGCCTGGGCCCCGTAGATTCAGGGTGGGTCCATACCACCACTACTGTTTTTTACGCAGCTACCTTTAAAACATAAGGATGTGAGATAGATTTGGCATCAAATGTCAGGTCTATCTCTTTTTGTTTCAGATAAAGTCGCAATATGTTGAATGCTCCAACGCAATCTGCATTCCAGGCAAAATCATTATCCAGTTGCTTGCATATTTCCTGTGCTGTTTGCGACGGAAGCTGTTTAAACC
>NZ_JAJCGR010000032.1:0-37181 GCF_020553125.1 Blautia sp. MSK20_18 | reverse complement strand
TTTAATAAACCAACACTGTGCGCAGACTTTTTACCGCCTGCGAACGTGTCGCACTGACCCAGAAATCGTCTCCGGCTTTTCCTTCGCCTTTGGTATTGGCGATCAGGGTAGTGACGATCTTCAGAATATCTTTCTCGGAATGAATGTAGGCGAACGGGTTAAAGTGCATACTTTTCTGGAAATTGATCGTATTGAATACCCGTATTTTATAGGGCTCATAGATGATCTTTCCTTTTTCATTACGCACAGGATTTCCGTCCTTGTCCAGCTTTGGTGTGCCTCGCTGCAACATCTTTCCGCATTCCACAAGGACTGTACCTTTCGGATCGGTGACGACGTAGGAACTGTGCATTTGCATCAGATTGGGCTTGATGAAAAAGCGCGTTTTTCCCGAACCTGATCCTCCGACTACCAGTACATTTTTATTTCTTGCATTGGCCGGATTTTTGGGCCTTCCGTTTAACATCAGTCCTTCACTTTGGGTAAGAATGATATTGTTTTCCGGCTTTGGGTCCATAAACGGGGCAATATCGGTTTTATTTCCCCAACGGGCTGAACCGTATTCCACATTTTTGCGGTATTTCTTAGCGTCTTTCCCTCTAAGATAGACTGCCAGCCGCATAATGGCTGCACCGCATAAACCGATCAGCCAGTCCATTGCCGCCCCCGGCCACATACTCTGAAACGCAAGGGCAAAGCCTTCGGACAGTCCTAACAGCTTTTGGGAAGCGTCTGCTCCGGGAGCCAGACGCACCGCCTCGCCCAGCTTGGCAAATACCAGAAGGAACAGAACATAAGGCAGATGGAGAATGACCTGTTTTTTCATTGTTTCTGCATCGATCTTCATCGTTCCGGTCCTCCGTGTTCTTTGTTCTTTACACGGTCACGGCCAAGCGACTGCGCCAGTTCTTTGAACTTATGAAGCTGTGTAAGCAGCGACGGTCTGGTGCTGCGTGTAAGGTCTTTCTTTGTATATTCCTTAAATGCTGCCGTCAGTGCATCCGCCTGGTTTGCCTTGAAATATACCGTCCATTTTGGGGGATCGGTCCCAAGTTCCTTTTCTATATGGTAGCGTACCTGATGTTTCCTGGCATACCGTTCAAAAGAGCGGATTCGTCCTGAAACTTCAATGGTATTAGCTCCGGGGTCTTTATAAGTCAGCCGCTTCATACTGTTGCGTCCGACTCTTGGCATTGTACGTTCCTGTTCCATCTTTTGGAGTACCGCAGCAATAGCCGCACGCAGTACCCGCCCTGACAGTTTTGCTGCCTGTATAGAAACAGAAACCGTTCGTTGTTCGAGATCTTCCTGCAAGAGCATCCTCCTTTCTGATAAAATCGGTATTTATAATATGGAAATAACTTTTTACCGGCTTTCCCCAAGAACCTGCTGTCGGGAAGCGTGTTCAAAGGCTTTTGCTGCCTGATCGACCTGAATTTTAGCGTGTTTCAAAAGCGTCTTGATGATCGTAGCCGGGCGTTCCTGTTCCTCCAGATGATCGACCATCCCTTTGCACTCATCCGGGAGGTATTCAGCCATATCTTTCAACACATCGGAAAAGTTACCCATAAAGCCCCAGCAGCTATCCGACAGCTCCCCGTTTTTATAAAGCTCAAACCCATAACATTCGCCGCGCAGATAGGAATCGTAAGCAGCGACTTCGCTGCGCATCAGTGCGTCTGCTTTCTGACGGATAGCACCGGTCATCTTGTCAGCGTCAAATTCCTTTAGGGCATATTCTTTGGAAACATAGATCCAGCCGACCTGTCCGCTGTCACATTCTGCATGAGGAGCCCTGCCTGAGAAACTTTCTGTACTCATGGCAAGACCGGAGTGGTCGTAGAGATAGAGGGGGAGCATCAGATACTTTTCCGAAATTACTTTCTGCATTGCTTCATCGATCGCCCGTTCCTCTGTCTTTGGTCCATGCCGGAAACGGCTGCTTACAATGTTTACCATCCGTTCATAGCGTTTCATGCCAGCTTCATCATGTCCTACGGTATCTAAATACATTTCCCGCAGGAAGTCGTCTTTGTCCATATAGTTGTGATGGTCGCCCAGCGCATAGCGGGGATGGAAGCATACCATCGTCCCAAAATGTTCATCTACCTCACGGGGAGAGATCAGAATATCGTCCGGCTGCACCATAAGGGCATAAGGTTCATTTACTGCCATTAACATAATTGGCTCCTTTCTTTCTACAAATCCGGGCCGGAATGGTGCATCATCGGTTTTTCCCGGTGTTCATTGGTTGCAGGCTGCTTGACTGCAATGATCTCGCCGGCAATCCTTGCAAATTTTTCAGGGTACTTGAACTGCTCCCCGTATTTCTCCATCAAGTCCGGGGAAAGGTCTGTAAAATCTTCCTCACCAAGACCAACGATCAGAAAATTCCCGGACACAATATCATAGATGTGGCCGTCATCGTCAAAGAGAGCTCGGTTCAGAGGCAGCCCCATCAGCTTGCCTTCTTCATTACAGATCAGAGCCACCGGGTCCTCATACGGATAGACCGCTTGAATATCTCCGCCCACTGCCGCCTGCAAGGATTTCAGACCACTTTCGATCTCCGCAGCATAAGGGGACTTGCCCGGCTCTACCATTAACACTTTCATAATTGTATATCCTCCTTCTTTTTCATTGCCGTACCGGGAGCGGTTGGCGTTTTTTCCTGAGTTTTTGCCACAGAGAGCTTCCCCAGGACGGAAGGCTTCTCCCGGTTTTTGGGTGTAAAAATACCGCCCTCCGAAACCTCGGCGGCGGCATGTTCCGTTTTGGCCTGTTCCAGTCCTTCAACCGTATAGCCAGGTAAAAGAGTGCCGTGAACCATAAAATGGTGCTCATATTCTTTCGGGATCGGCGGGGAAATTTCCGTGAATAAATGGGAATAGGCTTTCTTTCGCCCGTCCAGATATTTTATGGCTGCGTTCTTATCTGTATATCGTTTCTGGTTTTGTCCGGCAATCTTTGCTCCATATCCCTGCTTCGGGGAATGAATACGGACTTCCCATGTCACATACCAGGCAATCGGAACACTCTGTTTGGTTTCCCGGTCATATTTCGTATCTTCCCAAATACTGCAGGTCATCTGATAGACCCGGTTGCTGATTTTCTGATCTGCCCTCCAGTTATCGGTGTCTTTCCACTGGTTGCCTGTATGTTCGATCTCCGGTGTACGAAGATATTCCAAAGCCCGGTTGATCGTCTGTGTTGCCGCTGCCTGCTGTTCCCACTGTTTTGCGGCAGCCACCACGATTTCATAGGCTTTCTGCTCCCCGTCGATACTTCCCTGGCGCATGGCTTCCAGGCTATCTGTTCCCATTGTGATCAGTGTAGAAATATCCACATTTTCACAAACTACGCTGTGCTCAATTTTAAGCTCTGATCCCGGCGTCAAGTGGTCGCCATACCGGTAGGCATGGTAATCCCTGTTTTCTTCCAAAATGCTGTTCACCTCCTGCTATATTTCCGGCTCATGGTTTTTTCTGGAAACCGTCTGTGCCGGTGATTTTTTATCTGCCGGTCTGTTTGCCGCAAGCTGATCCATCACGGAAGGACGGCCGACGCCGAACATGGATAGCTGACCGTCCGCTGCCTCACGAAGTTCAGAAACAGAGAGGGGAAACGTTACATCGGCATGGGTCAATAGCTGTTCCCGTTTCAAATCCTGAATGATCTCGTCAAAAACAGCGTTGATCGCACGGCGTTCTTCCCCCACAGGGAAGGCTTTCAATACCTCCATTTCTCCGTCTTTACCGGAAACCAGGGTAAGGGCACAGTCGGCATGGCCTGCCAGATAATCCGATGTGTAGGGCAGTTTGTCCTTGATATAACAGGCAAAGGCTCTGGCTGTCATTTCCACATTGCTGTCCCAATAACCGCCGTCTTTTTCACATTCTTTTCCCATGCGTACCGAATTACGGTAAAAATCAGTTTCCGTCCGTCCAATCTGCGGAGCTTCCTGCGCCTGCATCCCGGAAAGCATACGCTCAAAAATTTCCAGCCGTTCCCGTTCACTTTTGGGAATTACCCGGCCGGTAACATTCTTCTTAAATGCGCTGATCTGTTCCACAGAGCCGGGTTCGCCGGACAAAAATGCTTCCCGCAAGACTGCGTAGGTTTCCATCTGTTCCTTATTGCCATACCGTTTCAGAGAGGCAAGAACCGAGGAATCCAGCCAGCTTGCCGCATTTTTCCGGGTGCGTTCTGTTTGTGCTTCCGTGCGCTTTGCTGCCTGTTCCGGTGTTTCCGGTTTATACTTCATGGTGTCAATGAGTTTTTGGAACGGCGCATAGAGGCGGGGCTGTTCTGACAGCATACCTTTTGTGCCCATCTTTGTACCAAGATAATCGTCAAGTCCATGCCACCATTCATGTGCCAGGGAACCGGCCCCGTGCATTTTCGTAAGATTGATGACTGTACGCAAAGGTTCATAATGAGCCGCAGCATTGCCGCTGCCTCTTGCACCAAAAGCGATAGCAAGCGTACCCTGATAAGCAATATCTTTATCGCTGATCTTAAGGGCTGACGCCAGATCCTTTAGTGCTTCAAATCCCATGTTAAGGGAGGTCTGACGGTCGTTCTGGTTCATCCAGTTTCCAAACTCGCCGCCGCGGAACCCAAATGTATCAAGATAATGCTGTCCGGTGATCTCCACACCATTCCGGTAATCCGGCCCGGTACGTTTGACATGGGCGAGCTGGGGAGGGACAAACCGGATCTTTCCGTTTTTGTTCCTGCCTTTGGCAAGTTCCTGCACCCATTTCAGGGCAGCTTCTTTGGTCTCAAAATTGGTCCGCAGGATCGAATAGCCTTTTGTCACATAGTAGGTACCGGGGTTCCAGTCCTCATTTTTAGAATAGGTATGTTTCCCGTCGTTGAAGTGGATCGCATAACCTTTCGGTATTTTCTGCTCTTTGGAAACACAAAACTGTTCCTTTTTTGCTTTCTGAGTAAAGTTGCGCTCAAAATATTCAGCCGAGCGAATCAGCATGGTATTGGACAATTTGTTTGTGATCACGGGATTGTCCTGACCCTTTTTCGTTGCCCGGTAGTGGATTCCGCTTCCCCAGCCCCAGCCCTGTACTTTTTCTAAATATCCATTGTCAACGAAAAAGCGGTCATAGGCTTTCGCAGCATCCTCCACAGTACGGACATCTGAAAGCACTGTCTGCAATTCCCGGACTGTTTTTATATATTCCTTTTGTCTCGCGGTCCGTTTTTCCGGGGTGTCATCCGTGCGGTAATACTGAGGGGAAGCGTTTAAGCCGTCCCTCGCTTTTTTGATAAAATAGACCACGCCAAGAGGAATCCCTTCCTCCAGCATGACTGCATAGTCCGGCTTTTTCCAGACATTATCCTTTTTCACAAATTTTTCGGCTTCGCGCTCATTCATGGCTTCCAGATCATCCGCATACAGCCCGCGGTCTTTCCACAGGTCTTTTTTCGCACCGCCGATCTTTTCACCGAAATCTTCATGCACTCCTGCCAATCTTCATCACCTCCAGTCAGTGTAAAATTCTTATCGTTCCGGGGCAGGGCGACGTTCTTCGTCTTTGTGAAGTTGTGGGAGGTTTCCTGTGAGCCGGTCGGTTTCCCTGCGGATCAGTTTGTCCAAAGCGCCTAAATCCTCCGGTGCAATGGCAAACTCCCGGTAATTTTCATACCACAAGCCCGTAGAGACTGCTGCGATGGGCGCAATTTTCTCCGAACCGGCTGGAAGAAGCCGATACACAGGGGCTTCGTCATAAAGAAGCATCTGTTTTGCCGTTCCCTGTGGTATGCGGTACTTATCCATATCCGGGTTCTGGGCTGCCTCCATATATTGCATATTCAGGCGTTCTTCTAAATCCTGGGGCATATAACGAAATGCCTGATCCATCCACTGTCTGAACATCGTGGAATAGTGGTACTGCCATTCCGTAACTTGATTCGTGGCATAAGAAAATCCCCAGCTTTTCAGAGCATCTTTTTCGTAAAGCTCCATTTCAGTCCATTCTTTCAGGCTGACCGTGGCCGCTGAACCATCTTTGCGTTCGATATTGACGCCGCAAGGATAGAGGATATTTCTTTTTATATCCTGCCGTAGCGTGTCTAAATCCATCATCAGGACATCCCCGTACAAGTGACCGCCCTCGCTGCGATCCGTATGAAACAGGAAAGCCCTCGCTCCGATGAACTCCGTTGTTGAGATCATTTGATGAAGGTCCGCCGTAGAACAATAAGCAAACAAGGTGTCGGAAAGCCACATGTGATTTTTCCCCATGATAGCAATGGAATCAGCCCCGGTATTTGTCACCAGAGAACGCATATTAAATTCGCATTCCCTAAGAAAATCTCCGGCAAAAATATGGAGCTCATACGCAAAGACGGATAAGTCTGTATCACGGATCAAATGAATCTGCGGTAGTGGTTCCTGATTCAATCAAATTCCTCCTTTCATGTGAACCTGACAATTACCGGCTTTCCTTATCATGGGAAGGTGCCGGCTGCTTTTTTGCCGGTTCCGTTTTTGCTACCTGTTCCCGCATTGCTTCCAAAACAGAAGGGCGCCTTTCCGTAGTCTGTTCCAACCGGGCAAGGGTATTAAGTGCCCACTCCGCATTACGGTTAATGGAGGATATAAGGGCGCCCTCCACTTTGAAAGCACCTTTGAACACTCTGGCAATCTTCCCATTTTCTTTTGCGTCTGTCTCCGCAGGTTTTCCTTGAAGGGTACGGCCCATATTTTTGAAATGCCGCCCCATTTCGTGGTATTCCGTACTGAAAGCATCAATTCTGGCAACAGCCCTGTTGCTGGCCTGCATACTTTTTTCTGCTGCACTTTGAATGGACTCCAACACCGGTCTGACATGTAAAAACTGTGTGATCCCATTCAAAGCGACAGTACCGCGTTCCCTGAAATCGGCAAGGATATTCCTGCACCCGTTTATGATCTGGCCTTTGAGTTCGGAAAGACGGTGACGCATAACGGAAATATTCGCCTCCATAGCTGTATAGCTCTTTTGGAGAGCATCTTTCAGAGAATGGTTCTGTAATCCCTGCATTTCCTGACGCACTGCCTTTAATTCCTCGGTTGCCTCCAAAAGACGCTGCTCCATCCCGGTCACATGCTCGATCAGCTTGGAAAATTCTTCATATCCCGGTGTGTTGTTGTCTTTTAGGAGAGCAAGCAGTTCTTTGACCTGCTCATTTTCCGCAATCGGCTGGCTATCTGTCTCCGTCATTCATCAATCCCTCCCATCTGCCGGTAGCGGACCGCCGGCAATCTTGCCGACAATCTCCGGACCGGTTTCATAAATCTGCATGAGGCGTTTTGCTGTGCCGCAGGGCTGTGCAGCTCCGCTGGTCCAAAGACGCACTGTGGATGGGGCAACATTCATCAAAAGCGCAAAGCCCTTTTCGTTCATGTCCAGCTTTTTCATCAGCGATTTAACCATATCGGGGCTGTAGTCTGGACACCGGGAAGCCTCGGCAATCATCTGCAAAGCGGTATTTTCAATTTTTTTCATTTTCAAATCCTCCTGTTATTTGTTTTCCAGCCTTATGCCGGGGCAAAGCTGATCTGGTTGTGTTTCATCCTTTTGGCAAAGTCCGGCAGCGAATAATTTACCCCGTCAATTTCTGCATGGGTATCATCCAGACGATGGCAAACAGCAAAGTGTCTGTCCCCGTTTCCATAGAACAGACAAAGTAAACCATTGTCAGGAATGGAAAACAGCGCTTTTCCGGCACTGTCTGTAAAGCAGATCTGTTGAGATCCATTCATGTTGAAATCCTCCCTAAATTGAAACAGCCGCCTCTTTTGGGCGGCGTTGGTGCTGGCTGGTTTGCAGTTGTTCCCGAACCTGCAGCAATTTCTCATTGTAATCTTTTCCCATCCGGGGAGGGTTGACACTTACCCGGATATGACGGAAACGTTTATCCTCGTGGAGCATGGTCTTGATTTTCCGAGCATTGACAAATCCGGCAAGGTCGCGGTCCATATAAAGGGTAACACGCCGGATCTCCGGGTAGCGTTCCAGGAAAGAAGTCAGCGCCACATGGGAAGTACCTCCCAAAGACAAGCGATAACCATTCCATTTCCATCCCTCCAACTCTTGAAGTGTTGCATGGGAAAGCGCATCAATAGGAGCTTCAAAAACTGCCACATGCCGGCTGCCCGGACTTTGCGGGGGATAACAAAAGTTATATCCTTTGTCGCTGCCATAGACATCCTTTTTGAGATTGCCGCCGATACTGCGCATACAGGCGAACTTCGCTTTCCCGGAATCATCTTTCCCTACAAACACACAAACCGGTTCTCCATGATACCGGGCTTCGTAAAAAATCCCGGCTTGTAAACACTGGCGAATGACTTCTGAGCTGATCCCCCGTTTCTGCAAATAGGAGACCGCAGCGGTCGCGCAACGTCTGGCCCAGGGGAGAGAGAATGCTTTCTTTTCCGGCTCCTTTGATACCTGTATTTCTGCCGTACTTCGGTAGGCCGGTTCCTGCCGGATTTCTCCACCTACCAGAGCATGAACCGCATCCACAAGACCATATCCCCGAATCTGGATCAGGTAGTCCAGCGCATTGATACTCCGTCCACGGCTGTTCCAGTACCAGTACCTTTTCCCGGTCACATATACCAGACTGTCATGCTCCTTATGCCGGAAATTAGGTCCATCCCGTTTCAGCACGCCGGGTTCATGGAATTGCAGGTAAGTAAACAAGTCAGCTTCCCGCGCTGCCTGAATCTGTTCTTTGGTTACGCCGGGCATAGTACCGGCACAGTGTTTCTTTTCATTGTGCTTTGCCTCCTTCCTGTGATGAAATGAAAAAAGACACCCAAAGGTGTCTAACAGCCGTACAGGTCGTGATTGACCTCGGCACGGTAATAGCTGTCCATTGTAGCCGGGGCATTATACAGCGCCGTTAACAGGTAGGCTTTGATGTTTCCAACCTTCGTCGTGTTCTTGTCGATACAGTCAAAGACATACTCTAAGTGACCGGAATTGATCTTCAGGAACCGGCTCTTGACGATCTCCCTCGGAAAATCATCTCCGGCAATGCGAATGTAAGGGCGTTTAGACAAAATCACTTCAAGCATAAGTTCAAGGGCTTCGTCCAGACGTTCCCTGCCATACCGTAAGACCAGTAAGTCATATTCGATATTTTCTTTGATGATTTCACGATAGGCTTCTATCAGCTCTATCCGATCCATCCCATCCGTGCGGCTTGCCGCTTCCGGCTCTGCTGGATAGATTGATGGATAAGTTATTGATTTATCTTTTTTTGATTTTTTTGTTTTTAATGGATTAGTATTTAATTGTGCCGGATTTTCCTGTTCAGGTTCCGCCTGTTTAGGTTTTGCCTGTTCAGGTTTTACCTGTCTTGGATTTTCCCGTTTAGGTGAAAGCCCTGTGTTTTCGGTACTTACAGGCTGCTCATGGATCGTATATTCAATGTCTCCCAACTGCCCGTTATCATAGCGGAGGCGCTGTCTGGTGAGATAACCATGCCGCTCCAGTTCCTTCAGGGCAGTAGTGATAGAATCCACACCATCCTTGCAGATATGGGCGAGTCCCTTTGTGGTATAATCCCAATCTTCCGGCAGCGACAACATAAGTGATAAAAGCCCCTTTGCCTTTAAGGACAACTCCGTATTGCGCAGATGGTGATTGCTCATTATCGTAAAGTCCTTTGTTTTCTCTACACGGAATACTGCCATTGTATCGCCTCCTTTCTTCGACTATTCCGTTACAAGACATGATCCCTGTGGTCATAATGGAGATGGCCGCCAGAGACCTTCGCATGGTTTTTCAGTTTCACTTCGCCCCGTTCCTGACTCTCTAAAAATTTCTGATAGCCGGTATCTGTAAGGAACAAGCGCATCTTATCGCCTTTGTCGCCAACAGGGGAATCGTAAGACAATACATCAAAAACGATCATGTGCCTTACCTCCGGGTCAAAGCGTTCAAGCGCCATGATGTCATGCCCCTTCAATTTTTCTGCACCTGATTGCTGTCTGGCCTCGGCGATCTTTTCTCCAATCGTCCGGGCTGGATAGGGCAGACGGTAATTCTTCTGAATATCTTTTACCAAGTCCATGCACTCTGCATTTGACAGAACACGAAGTTTTGCCATAAGACCTTCTGCCGCCTCCCGCTGCTCGGAATTATTTGAATACCTCACGGTCATATAAAGTTCATTCAGGATCTTTGTCTGATAATCGCCCTCCACCTGAAAGAGCAGCTTTTTTTCCATTTCGTTTAATTCCATGGGGATCTCCTTTCTCTTGAAAATAGGTATGAAAAAAGGGCGCCCACCTATAAAAGTGAAACGCCCTTTGGCTTATACACTATTAAATTTTATATACAAAGCAAGTTTGCCGCTGTTATGCCACATTTTGCTGGTATCTCAATGTTACCTTTCCATCATTAAACGGATGTATGCATAGGAAATCCAGAATAAACATTGGAATCAAAAGAAGTGGATCTATTTCTCCTGTTGCCATTGCCTCTTCAAATGCTCTGCATAGTTCTTCCATTGCTTCCGGTGTTTCCCAGGCCGGTACTGGTTTAAACCGTATTTTTTTTATTCCCCGGGAATCTTCTTCCTCAATTATATTATCCGCAGTTTTATATTTCCCTCCAATATTGTAGCTTTCAAATTTATACAAATCTCTGTGGAGCTGTAAAATAATCGCAGACTTTGGTGGGATATGGTCATGACTTTCATGAATTGTATTCAATACATCTCTGTATCCGGCAATTTCCTGTTCATTTCTTGTCCTTGGCCTTGTTTTGTCTTTTACCAATTCCCGCAATCTGATATCTGATGTATAAATACCTTCTATTTTATTGGAACTTTCCGTACTTTGAATCTTGGCGATTTCAACTAATTGTGTAAGAGTATCTGCTTTGGCCTCAATAAAAAGAGTTTGTTCTCCTTTAAATTCATGTATCTGTGTCAGGTAAGATACAATTTCAGGAGTCAACAGATTTTTCCACTTTTCCCGATAATCAAACTGTCTCATATATTTTTCATCACCTTCTTTATCACTCTTTTTTCGATTTTATTTACTTCAAGTATATAAATCAATCTTATCATTGTCAACTTTAATTTGATCATTTTCTCAAGAATGATTAAATTGAAAGTGAAATGATAAAATTAAAAAGCCCAACAATAAATGCTTCTGCACGGATTTTCAGCATTTACTGTCGGACTTTTATCCTTTTTTTATTCCTTTTTGAAATATATCACAATATCATATTGTAGAGCAAAAGATTATTCTGCATGGTCTTTCAGGTACTCTGCACGCCCCTCTTCGTAGAGGTTATTTCCCTCGCTGTCAATGATGACTACAAGCGGCATGTCTTCCACATAAAGCTTGCGGAGTGCTTCTGCTCCGAGGTCTTCGTAAGCGATAAGCTCTGCTTTTTTGATGCATTTTGCAAGAAGTGCACCTGCACCGCCGATGGCTCCGAAATATACGCCGTCATATTTTTTCATTGCATCTACGACTTCCGGAAGGCGGGCACCTTTTCCGATCATTCCTCTGGCGCCTACGGACATCATAGTCGGTGCATAGGCATCCATACGGCCGCTGGTTGTAGGGCCTGCGGAGCCGATGACTTCGCCTGGTTTTGCCGGAGTCGGACCTACATAGTAAATAGTAGCATCTGTAGGATCAAAAGGAATCTTTTCTCCTTTTGCAAGGGCCTCGCACATTCTCTTGTGACCTGCATCACGGGATGTATAGATGGTTCCTGTCAGTAAAACCTGGTCGCCTGCATGGAGAGTTCTTGCCAGCTCTCTTGTCAGAGGCAGTGTGATCTTTCTTCTTTCCATATTAAAGCACCTCCGTTTTATGACGTGTTACATGGCAGTTGATGTTAACTGCACATGGCATACCTGCGATATGAGTAGGCATAGTCTCAATGTTCAGACCGATAGCTGTGGTCTTTCCGCCAAAGCCCTGAGGTCCGATACCAAGCTTGTTGATCTTCTCCAGCATCTCTTTCTCAAGATCTGCATAGTAAGGATCCGGGTTCTCTGTATTCAGAGGACGCATCAGCGCTTTCTTTGCAAGAAGTGCACATTTGTCAAAAGTTCCTCCGATACCAACACCAACTACCATAGGCGGACATGGGTTCGGACCTGCAGTTTCTACAACCTCAAGAATGAAATCCTTGATTCCCTGAAGGCCTGCAGATGGCTTGAACATACGGATCTGGCTCATATTCTCGCTTCCGAAGCCTTTTGGTCCTACAGTTACTTTCACCTGATCTCCAGGAACGATCTCTGTATAGATCATAGCCGGTGTATTGTCACCTGTGTTTCCACGGCGTACCGGATCCTTGACAACGGATTTTCTCAGGTAACCTTTATCGTATCCGCGGCGTACACCTTCATTGATGGCATCATTTAAATCTCCGCCTGTAAAGTGGACATCCTGGCCAATTTCAAGGAATACGCATGCCATTCCGGTATCCTGACAGATCGGAACATTCTCACTGTCCGCAATATCAAAATTCTCGATAATGTTATCAAGGACACCTTTTGCGATCTCGCCGTCCTCGCAGGCACGGCAGGTTTTGATAGCATCCTTCACATCTTCCGGGAGATGTTCATTGGCTTCGATACAGAGTTTTTCGATAATCTCTGTAAGTCTGTTTACTTCGATTTCTCTCATAATAGACTCCTTTCGCTTATCTCATATGTTTTTATTATCATAACATATTGTTAACGTTCGTGGCGGGCATATTTCGGCAGAAGCATAGGAGATACGTCTCCTGTATCAACTCCTGCATTTTTCAGTTCCTCTTCATATTTTCTGATATGATCCAGATTCATAGTGCCAAGCTCTACCTCTTTGCATTTGGCAGCTGCTTTTTTACCTGCATTTCGTCCGAATACAATTACATCAAGAAGAGAGTTGCCCATCAGTCGGTTTCTTCCGTGGATTCCGCCTGCTGCCTCTCCTGCAACCAGAAGGTTCGGGATTTCTTTTGTAAAGCCGTCTCCGTTGATCTCAAGACCACCGTTCTGATAATGAAGGGTCGGGTAGATCACGATCGGGACTTTTCTCATATCAATGCCGTAATTCATGTACATACGGAACATGGCAGGGATCCTCTTTTCGATAGTTCCCTCACCGCCCAGGATCTCGATCATCGGAGTATCCAGCCATACACCTTTTCGTCCACCTGGAACTTCAACGCCACGGCCTTCCTCACACTCGCGGATAACACCGGAAGCATTTACGTCACGGGTTTCCAGCGGATGAATATAAGCCTCTCCGTTTGCATTTACAAGCTGTGCACCAACGGAACGAACCTTCTCTGTTACCAGGGCACCAAGGATCTGTGACGGATAGATCGCACCTGTTGGATGATACTGGATAGAATCCTGGTAAAGAAGGGAAGCGCCTGCTCTGTATCCAAGCACGAGTCCGTCAGCAGTTGCTCCGTAGTGATTGGAGGTCGGGAATCCCTGATAATGCATTCTTCCTGCACCACCGGTTGCAATTACAACTGTTTTTGCTCTTGCAACGGAATAGTCTCCGGTTTCCATGTTGAGAAGAACTGCACCGGCAGTCTGACCTTTTTCATCCTTCAGAAGTTCTACAGCGGATGTAAATTCCACTACCGGGATCTTAAGATTTAAGACCTCATCACGGATAGTACGCATGATCTCTGATCCGGAATAATCCTTTGCAGCATGCATTCTCTTTCTGGAGGTACCGCCGCCATGTGTAGTGACCATGGTTCCGTCTTCTGCTTTATCAAACTCAACACCAAGGTCGTTGAGCCATTTGATCGCATCCGGTGCTTCCATTACCAGTCTTTTTACAAGCTCCGGTTTTGCGGCAAAATGTCCGCCTCCAAAGCAGTCCAGATAATGCTGTACCGGGGAATCATTTTCTTTATCTGCTGCCTGGATCCCGCCTTCTGCCATCATGGTGTTGGCATCACCGATACGGAGTTTTGTAACGATCATAACGTTGGCACCTGCGTTGTGGGCCTCGATGGCACAGGAAGAGCCTGCTCCACCACCGCCGATGATCAGTACATCTACATCATAATCGATTTTTGTAAGATCGATTTTTTCGTTGAGCAGACGGCTTTCTGAATGGAGCATTTTTGTCAGTTCCAGTGGTGCTTTCTGTCCCTTGTTCGGTCCTACCTTAATCTCTGCAAATGCATCCGGGTTATAGTCCGGATGGAATTTTTTGAGAAGAGCATCTTTCTCATCTGCACTCAGACGTCTTGGCTCTGTTGCCATACGCTCCGCTCTTGTAGCCTCTACCTTTTTGATGGATTCCATCATATTTTCTGGATATGGTGCATACATGTTTTACGCCCTCCTACTTCTCGATTTCTCTGCTGTTGTAAAGTTCCTGCATCTCTGTGATCGGCTTCTGCATGATCTTCTCGATCATATCGTCAAATTTGCCCTCGTGGATCTCTTCCACACGTTTCTCCAGATGCTCGCTTTTCGGCGCAATATATTTTCCGGTGAGACGTCTTGCCAGAAGGCCTACCATCGGATGGGAAATTCCTGCCGGACATCTTACGGAACAGCAGCCGCAGCTTACGCAGTCAAAGGATTCCTCTGCACATTTTTCAAGCTCGCCTCTCTGCGCATATGCAATATACTGCATGACATTTAAGTCCTGTGTACAGGCCTTTGTGCAGGCATTGCATCCGATGCAGCTGTAGATCTCCGGATAAAGCTCCATCATTACCTGCTGGTTCGGCTTAAGATCTTCTATATTATAAAGTCTCTTGTCTGTAGGGAAGAACGGGATACTTGCCACATACATTCCCTCCTGCACCTGTGTCTGACAGGCGAGACAGGTTTTCAGCTCATTCTGTCCCTTGATCCTGTAGATGGTCGCACAGGCACCGCAGAATCCGTGTCTGCAGCCGCATCCTCTTTTTAATGTGTAACCGGCATATTCCATAGCTGTCATAATGGTCAGATCACCGGGAACGCTGTATTTTTTACCGAAAAAATATACGTTTACCATATTATTTTCCATGTTGGTGTCCTTTCTTTTATCCAAATCGTACGCCATGTGGAACAGCCATCTCACACGTGCCCGTCGCAACGCTCTGCTGAACTAAGTACTAACTGCGACTAAGGAGTTCAGGAGAGCCTTCACTCCTAAGTCTTCGTAAGTACTGGATTTCAGCGCCGCTAAAATCGCTCCTAAAATGGGCATCTTAGCGAGATGGCTGTTCCACATGGCTGTGTACTGGCTATAACCAGCGCATATATTTGAAAGTTTCTTAAGGTGCAATCTATAACTTAGTACTCATTAGGTAATTCATCCACCTCATCACATCGGAATACTGGGCCGTCTTTGCAGACGTATTTGTCTCCGATGTTGCAGCGGCCGCATTTTCCGACACCGCATTTCATACGAAGCTCCAGTGTGGTATATACCTGATCTCTGGAGAAGCCCAGCTCTTCCAGTCCTGCCAGAACGAATTTGATCATGATCGGCGGGCCGCAGACCAGAGCGGTCTTATTGGTATCAAAACCAATCTCCTTCAGATAATTCGGAACAAATCCTACATGACCGTCCCAGCCTTCCTGCTCACGGTCAATGGTAAGATATACATTTACACCTTCTGTTTTCATCCATACTTCCTGGATTTCCTTAAGCTGCACCAGATCATCTGCGGAACGGGAACCATAGAGAATATCTACTGTTCCGTAATCCTCACGGTTATCCAGCACATAATTGATCACGGAACGAAGAGGTGCCAGACCGATTCCACCTGCGATGAACAGGAGATTTTTTCCCTTTAACTTATCTTCCACCGGAAAATGATTTCCGTATGGTCCGCGGACTGCGATCTCATCTCCAACCTGAAGGCTGTGGAGATAATCGGTAAGGGATCCGCATTTTTTGATGCTGAATTCCTGATAATCCTTTACAGTCGGAGAAGAAGTAATGGAAAACATACCTTCACTGACGCCTGGTGCACAGACCATGGCACACTGTCCTGGCATATGCTCGAAAAGCTTTCCACCCTCCGGAGCTTCCACACGGAAGGTTTTTACATCCGGTGTCTCCTGACGGATATCTGTGATCACGCCAACCTTGGGGATCAGCGTATCCAGTGTATAATTTTTATGACAGGTACATTCACTCATTCTTTTCACCTCCCTGTGTTTCAAAGGCCTTGATGACTTTTACGATATTTAAAGATTCCGGACATTTCTCCACGCAGCGGCCGCAGCCAACACAGGAGAACATGCCGTCATTATTTAACGGATAATAAACAAGCTTATGCATAAATCTCTGACGGAATCTCTGCATCTGGCTGGTACGGTTGTTTCCGTGAGCCATCATGGTAAAATCAGAGTACATGCAGGAATCCCAGCAGCGGTAACGGTGAACACCGTGCCCTGTATCGTAATCCTTAATGTCATAGCACTGACAGGTCGGACATACGAAGGTACAGGTTCCGCAGGCAAGACAAGGCTTGTACAGTTTCTCCCATACAGGAGAATTGAAACGGTCCATGTATTCTTCCTGCGCCCATCCTTCCAGTGAAAGATGTGTATATGGAAGAAGCTCGATAATACCACGGATTGCCTTCTTCTCCTCTTCTACCTTTGTCTCATCAGCATCTGCCAAAAGCTCCTTCACAGCTTCTGTCAGAGCATTTCCTTTTTCTGTGAGAGGCTTCCAGAAAAGTTCTCCCTCGATGATCCAGGCTGCAACATCTGCTTCCGGATCTGCAGCATCAATGCCAAATACTTTACAGAAGCAGCTTTCCTCCGGTTCATGACAGGCAAGAGCTACGATAGTTCCATGTTCTCTTCTTGCCTGGTAAAAAGTATCCACCGGATCCCCAAGGAACACATTGTCGAGAACTTTCACGCCCTGTACATCACAGGCTCTCATTCCGAATACGACAAAATTCTGGTCTTTCAGTGCCTGAGGCTCAATGCTGATATTTTTCCCATCTTTTTTACAGGTATAGAGATTTTCACTCTGCGGAAAGAAAGCATCCTTCGGTGATTTCACGGTTTTCAGTGTTTCAAGGGAAACTTCTGCATCCTCGCTCCATGCCTTGAAGTTCACCTGCTCACTTACCTTTACCGGTAAATATAATTCCTGGTCTGCGGCAATTTTCCGGAATAATGCCGGCAGATTTTCTACTGCGATCTTATACATACATTATCCCCTTTCTGCCACGATCCCTGGCTCTACATCCTCAAAGGTAAAGCTGGTAAGCGGACCCTTTGACTCCGCATCCTCGCCTGCCTGATACTCACCGTAAAACGCATCAATATCCTTGATAAACTTACGGTTAAACAGATGAAGGGGAATTCCCTGCGGGCAGACTCTGCTGCACTCGCCACAGTCCGTACATCTTCCGGCTACATGGAAGGCACGAATCACATGGAACATCTTTTCCTCAAAGGAATCCACATTTGCCTTCTGGGCGCTATCGAACTTGTTGCTGTCAAAAACGCATTTGCGGCAGCTGCAGGCCGGACATACATTACGGCAGGCATTACAGCGGATACATTTACTCAGCTCGCTCTGCCAGAATGCAAATTTTTCTTCCGGACTCATTGCCTCGATCCGCTCAACTTCTGCGAAACGGTCAGCGTCCTTTGTCTCCTTTGACTCACCGATCAGTTCATCGTAAATTTTATGCTCTTTTCCTTTACATACATGGCAGCGTTCCAGCATGGCATCTTTGTATGCACAGGTTTTTTCTCCGTAAACAGTATCCACAGTCAGTATCTCGGCATCTCCGGTAATCTCTGCTCCGGAAATTCCCCGGATACCCTTGATCCCCATTTTGCGGATCTTTTCAATATCCAGCTTTCCTTTACAGCCAACACCTACGATATAGGCTTTTTCTCTGTCCACACGATGCTCTTTCAAAAGCTGGTTAAAGCTATATGTATCGCAGGGCTTCAGACAGACCATGGTTTTTCCTTCCAGCTTGGAAGCTTCGATCATATACTTGCTTAAATTGGCACCGCAGAATCCATCATAAACAAAATCCTCCAGAGATTCCGGTGTTTCAAAATAGGCTGGTTCCGGATTAAAGGCAAGATCTCCGGCTTTCCACCCAAGAACCCGGGCTACCGTGCCATCTGCAAGCAGTTCCTTTGCACGTTTTATCAGCTCCTGCATCTTATATCCTCCAATCTCACGTTTTTACCAAGTGAATGGATCTTCTCAACAAACTCATTCATAGTCTGTGAAAATTTCACGCCCTCTGCGGCAGATACCCATTCCACACGTGTTCTTCCGTTTTCCACCCCAATGTAATCCAGCATTGAAAACAGAAGTGTCATACGTCTTCTTGCATAATAGTTTCCGGTACTGTAATGGCAGTCTCCCGGATGGCATCCGCACATGATCACACCATCGGCTCCTTTTTCAAAGGCACGGAGGATGAACATGGGATTGACACGGCAGGAACATGGAACACGGATGATCTTTACATCCGCCGGATAGCTTAAACGGCTGCTTCCTGCAAGGTCTGCTCCGGCGTAGCTGCACCAGTTACAGCAGAATGCCACGATCTTTGGTCTGAATTCTTCCTTTGTTTCTATCGACATATTGCATCCACCTCCGCGATAATCTGTCTGTTGGAGAAGCCCTGAAGGTCCATGGCTCCTGACGGGCAGGCTACTGTGCAGGCACCGCAGCCCTGGCAAAGTGCTGTATTGACAACCGCAACTCTTCTTGTCTCACGGATACCGTGATCGTTGACCTGTTTCTCCTCATAGGAAATCGCTCCGTAAGGACATACATTTGCACAGGTAGAGCATCCGTTACAGAGAAGCTCGTCGGATCTTGCCGTACATGGATTGGTTGTCAGCTTGTCCTTTGCAAGAAGCCCTATGGCCTTTACAGCCGCAGCTCCTGCCTGGGCAACTGTCTCCGGTATATCCTTTGGTCCCTGGCATACACCGGAAAGGAAAATTCCTGCTGTCGGTGATTCTACAGGACGAAGCTTTGCATGAGCTTCTGTAAGGAAATTGTTGGTGTCAATACTTGCAGTAAGCATGGTAGCGATCTTACGTACATCCGGATTCGGTTCAATGGCTGTTGCAAGAACTACCATATCTGCTTTCTTGAAGATCTGCTTATTATCAAGAAGATCCGAGCCCTGAACAAGAAGTGTTCCATCCGGCTGCGGAATTACTTTTCCTACCTGACCTTTGATGTAGTTTACGTTATACTGCTCAACTGCTCTTCTGTAAAACTCATCGAAGTTTTTACCAGGTGTACGGACATCAATATAAAATACCGTCACATTGGTATCCGGATATTTATCACGGATCAGCATGGCATGCTTAGCTGTGTACATACAGCAGATCTTGGAACAGTATGGCTTCCCGCGGTCATCGGAGCAACGGCTTCCAACACACTGGATAAATACGATCTCCTTCGGTGCTTTTCCATCGGAAAGGCGCTCAAGATGTCCTTTTGTAGGTCCTGCAGCATTCATGATACGCTCCAGCTCCAGAGATGTGATCACATCCTTGCTCTGGCTGTATGCGTATTCATCGTATTTGTCAAGCTTGATGGTATCAAATCCGGTTGCCACCACGATCGCTCCGTATTTCTGTGTTACGATCTCATCCTGCTGATCGTAATCAATGGCTCCTGCCTGACATACTTTGGAGCAGACACCACATTTGCCTGTCTTAAATTTCAGGCAATGCTCTCTGTCGATCACAGGAACATTTGGAATTGCCTGTGCAAACGGAGTATAGATAGCTGACCGGTTGTTCAGCCCTCTGTTGAACTCATTTGGAATCTTTTTGGAAGGACATTTTTCCTGGCAGACTCCACAGCCTGTACATTTGTCCATGTTGACACTTCGCGCTTTTTTGCGGATATCAACAGTAAAATCTCCTACAAAACCTGCAACTTTTTCTACTTCACTGTATGTATAGATATTGATCTTTTCGTGAGCTGCAGCCTCCACCATTTTTGGAGTAAGGATACATGCGGAGCAATCCAGAGTAGGGAAGGTTTTGTCAAGCTGTGACATTCTTCCGCCGATACTTGGTGTTTTTTCCACAATATCAACTTCATAGCCTGCATCGGCAATATCAAGAGCCGTCTGGATTCCGGCGATACCGCCTCCGATGATCAGGGCTCTCTTTGTAACCTGGCTTTCTCCCGGCTGAAGAGGAGCATTTAAATTAACTTTTGCTACTGCTGCTCTTGCAAGGATCACGGCCTTCTCCGTAGCCTCCTGCATATCCTTGTGGATCCAGGAACAGTGCTCACGGATATTTGCGATCTCCACCATATATGGATTCAGGCCGGCCTTTTCCGCTGCTTTACGGAAAGTTGCCTCATGCATACGCGGAGAACAGGAACAGACAACCACTCCTGTGAGATTTTTTTCACGGATGGCTTCCTGGATCCTGGACTGTCCTGCTTCGGAACACATATACTGATAATCTTCTGCATGGACAACTCCTGGCTCTTTTGCAATGATCTCCACAACCTTTTTCACGTCTACCGTAGCGGCAATATTACTTCCGCAATGACAGACAAATACACCGATTCTCTGCACTTTCTCACCTCCTGTATCTTCTGAATGCACTTACCAGCAGCTGCTGAGGAAGATCCGGATCAAGAAGTTCCGGGATCTCATCTGGTGAAAGATAGTTGCCACCTTTTTCCCGGACAACAAGCTGTCTTGCCCCGTCAATGATCTTTCCGGGTTTTACGTCTCTCGGACAGCGCTCCACACAGGCAAAACAGGAAAGGCATTTCCAAAGGGATGCTGAATTTACAAGTGCTTCGATATTTTCATTGATCACATAGGATACAAACTGATGAGGTTTGATATCCATCTCGTCAAAAGAAGGGCAGGTTGCGGAACATTTGCCGCATTTCATGCATTTTAAAGGATTGGTTCCACTGATCTCCTTTATTTTTTCCGCAGCAGAATGGTTATCTCTCATTTTGCCACCTCCTCTTTGACGCCAAGGGCTTCTGCCAGAAGCTCTGTAAAATAGTAAACCGGCAGTCTGTTTCCGGCATTTTTATTCAGATTATATTTGCACAGTGGACAAGCAGTGATCAGCATATCTGCGCCAAATCCGGCTGCGCTTTCTTCAATCTTTTCACACATATTCTGTGACATTTCTTTTTCTTTCAAGGATATATATCCTCCACAGCATTCATTTCTGTAAGGATAGATCACAGGCTCAGCGCCAAGGGCACGGATAAAATCCTCCATGATCCTTGGATTTTCCGGATCATCAAATGCCATGATCTTTCCAGGTCTCAGAAGCAGACATCCGTAATAGGCTCCGATCTTCTTTCCGGTAAAAGGATTTACTACTTTTTCTTTCAGTTTATCAAAACCGACTCTGTCCCGGAGAACCTCCAGATAATGGAGAACGGTTGTCTCTCCTTCATAGGGAGCTTCCAACTGCATATAATTGTTGGCTCTGGTCCGGATATCTTCCACATTTTTCATATCATCATTGACACGCTTGATCACATGATGACAGGCTGAACAGATCGTCACCAGATCCTGGCCTTTTTCTTTTGCCTGGTTTAACGCACGGACGGAAGAAAGCTTTGTGGCGATCTCGTCTGTGCCAAGCGGATAAACACCACCACAACACTGCCAGTCCTCGATCTCCTCAAGCTCAAACCCAAGGGCTGTGGCACTGGCTCTGGCATACTCATCCAGATCTTTGGCCTTTGTTCTCAGGGTGCAACCCGGATAATAACTGTACTTCATACCTTTCATTATCCTTTCTTAGTCTAAAATCTGACGTTTATAGTAGATATTCTTGTTCATATATTGTCTTTTTTTTAACGATACATGAATAAAAAAATGAAATCTCAACTAACACTTATTTGAGTTTTTTTATCAATTTGCACCCAAATAAAAGAGAAAAACACTCTTCCTCCGCAATTAAGAAGTGTATTAGCTCGATTTCCGAAATCATCATATCACGTTATTTCTGTTTCGACAAGGCTTTTTCGATATTTTTTTGTGTTTTTTTTAACGTACTTTTGAAAAACCTTATCATTTACGATCCTGCTTCCATGATAATTTTCATTTTCGGGCATAAAAAAAGCTCCGGATCTCTCCGAAGCTTTTTTGCTCCTATCAGTAAATAATGATCGGATAACCTGCATCAATGGTGTTATAGATCAGTGCTGCCTGATCCTTAGGCAGATTGATGCAGCCGTGGCTTCCGTTGGTTTTATAACGGTTCCCGCCAAAGGATGACTGCCAGGATGCATCATGAAGTCCCTGCCCGTAGACAAAAGGCATCCAGTAATTAACCTTTACGTTGTATCCATACTCAGAGCTTGACAGATTATAGGGACTTGCTTTGTATGCGATCGGCCATGCACCACGATATGTTTCACGCCCCTTCACCGGCTTACCACTGACAATATCTGTTTCCGTCACAAGGCTTCCGTCCTTATACAGCCACAAATGCTGTGCATCCAGACTGACCTCTATGTAACTGCCTGCCAGATCGTCTGTTCCGTTTCTCTGGTATCCTTTTTTGCTGTAAACAGGCTCTCTTGTTACAGCAGTACCACTTTTCAGGTCTTCCAGAAGCTGCGCATATTCTCCGTCCTGATCGATCCGGTATCCGTACTCATTTCCCTCAATGGTCACATCCGTTCCCGCAGATGTATGAAAGGTGCGGGGAACATAAATGGTATTGTATTTGTTGGCAAGCTCACTGATGTAGGCTTTAATGGCTTCTTCATCTAAAGTCAGCGTCTCCCCCTCAGCCTTCAGCCAGGATGTGATCGTATCGGAATCCAGAACAGCCGTTTCACTTCCGAATGTATAAGTTACTGTACTGCTGCGGTATTTCTTCAGCTGGCTGTTCAGGTCTGTAATCTTATTTTTCATATCCTCTGTTACAGTGACCGTCGGGCTTACATACACATGCTTGTTGATCGGTACTGTGATGGTATCCCCAAGCAGAGCCGTATCAAATGCTGCGTTCAGATTTGTGTCCACGGTAGTCTCCAGCTTATCCGGATCGATTTCCGTCCCCTGTACCTGTTTCACAAGGGTGAATTCTTTTTTCTCCTTATCGTACTGAATGGCTGCATCAACAGAAGCTTTTCTTTCTTCCGTACCGAAATTTGAAAGATCGAGAGCCTGCTTTTCCTGCTCCTCATCTTCCTCGATCTGACATTCCGGTTCTATATTTTCTTCCTTTGGAAAAAGCTTCCGGCTCTCTTCCCGCTGTTTCTGAATTTCTGTAAGCTTACTCAGAAGGGCTTCTTCATTGAGACTGTAGCCCAGCTCTTTCAAAGTAGTACTGTAAACTTCCTGATCATTTTCCTGAAAGGATACCGGACGATCTGCAAATTCCGCAGTGATCTTTTCTTCTGCCTGCTTTGCATCCAGTCCGGAAACATCCACTCCCCATATGGAAATCTTCCGTCCCAGCGTATTGTGATCTGCCAAGTATGTATAGACAAATAACCCTGCCACTGCCAGGATTGTTACGCCAATGCAGATCCCAAGTATGATCTTCAGTGTCTTTTTACTGATGGTTGATCTTTTCTCCATACCCTTATCCCTCGAGTCTTATGTAATATATGTTATGTTGTCACACTGGCTGTTATTATAATACAATAAATCCCATTTTCTGTAAAAATGACTTATCCCGGATCCTTCTGATCCGGTAAAAAAAGACAGACTGCCACTCCTCGCGAAAATCTGTCCTTTCATACGTTTCTTTTTTATGTTTCTGTCAGCAGTATTTCCGAACGGATCTTCTGCTGCTTATTCCGGCATTACGATCTTACCTGCGATCGCACAGGCTGCTGCAGTTTTCGGAGATGCCAGATAGATCTGAACCTTGGAAGTTCCCATACGTCCTAGGAAATTACGGTTGTTGGTTGCCACAACCTTCTCCCCGTCTGTCAGGATTCCGCCGGTTCTTCCACAGCAAAGTCCGCATCCCGGATGTGTGATGATGGCACCTGCCTCAGCAAGCGTATCCAGAATACCAAGTTCAATGGCCTGACGGTAGATCTTGCGGCTTGCAGGAGTTACGATCAGTTTTACAAAGTCTGCAACTTTTTTGCCCTTCAGGACTTCTGCTGCTGCCATCAGATCTTCCAGACGTCCGTTTGTACAGGAACCGATAAATACCTGATCGATGGTCTCACCCTGAAGCTCGCTGACATCACGGATCTTGTCCACCTGTGACGGACAAGCCATAACCGGTACAAAATCCTCTGCCTTATAAGTCATGGTCTTCATATAAACGGCATCCTCATCGCCTACAAGACTCTTCTGGAACTCATCAAGCTCTGTCTCACAGTAAGCGGCAGTCTTCTCATCCGGTGTGAAAAGTGCACATTTTGCACCTGCCTCGATCGCCATGTTTGCCATGGTCATACGACTTGCCACAGACATGTTCTCAATGGTGCTTCCGGAAAATTCCAGTGCACGATAAGTTGCACCATCTGCACGAAGGTCGCCAATCAGGCGGAGGATGATATCCTTGGACATCACATTCTCCGGAAGTTCTCCGTCGATCACAACCTTTATGGTTTCCGGAACCTTGATCCACATGGTTCCTGTTCCCAGGATGCTGGCCATCTCTGTGTAACCGATGCCGGAAGAAAACGCACCGACACATCCATAAGTCGTGGTATGGCTGTCTGTACCAAATACAATATTACCGGGTTTAACATAACCTGCCTCAGTCATAAGCTGATGACAGATACCGTCACTTCTGTGTACGTTTTTCATGCCATATTTAGCTGCAAAAGCATCTCCCACATGGAAATGTCTGGTATCATCCTGCTGACTTGCCGGTACAAGATGGTCATAGATCAGAACAACCTTGTCCGGATCCCACAGCTTCTGAAAGCCCATCTCCTCAAATTTGTCCGCTACAAACGGAATAAAGATATCATGGATCATCACTCTGTCAACATTGACCGTCACGATATCGCCAGGCTTTACTGCTTTGCCTGTGTTATGTCTGATAATTTTCTCAATGATCGTCTCACCCATTATTTCTCTCCTTTCCGTCTTAGTCCAGACCGTTCAGTTTGCGCATGGCTTTTACAAGTCCGCCAGCCTGAATAATATCCATCAGATTCTCCGGAAGAGAAGCAATCGGGTACTGTTTTCCGTTATGGTCTACATGCTCGTTCATCACAACTGTAACTTCATCTCCCTCTTTCACATTGTCGTGAAGATCCGGCTGTTCGATAAGAAGAAGGCCGTTGTTGATGGAGTTGCGGAAAAAGATCCGTGCAAAAGATTTCGCAATAACACACTGTACGCCCAGTGCTTTAATGATCTCCGGTGCCTGCTCTCTGGAGGAACCGCAGCCGAAGTTCTTTCCTGCTACAATAATGTCACCTTTCTGGATCTGTCCTGCCAGCTCCGGGCGAAGGGGACTGAATCCGTACTGTTTCATATCGTCAATGGTTTTCAGCGCCAGATACTCGGTCGGAATGATGATATCGGTGTCAATATCATCGCCCAGTACCCACACTTTTCCTGTAAATGCTTCCATATGTATATTCTCCTGTTTATTCCTGAATATCTTTTCTGAGGTTTTTATACTCTGTCTGCAGTTGCGATCTCACCTGCAATGGCAGATGCGGTAACCGTTGCCGCAGATCCCAGATAAACCTTGGAGCTCGGATGTCCGGCACGTCCCTTGAAGTTACGTGTTCCGGTGCTGATAAGAACCTCGTTCTCACCGATCACACCCTGGCAGCTTCCCCAGCATACACTGCAGTTCGGGTTCATCACAATAGCGCCTGCTTCCATGAAGATATCAATCAGGCCTTCTTTTAATGCCTGGCGGTAGATGGTCTGGCTTGCAGGAACGACCAGGAAACGAACGCCTTCTGCAACTTTTTTACCCTTGATCACCTCTGCGCCTACACGGAGGTCTTCAATACGGCCGTTGTTACAGGAGCCAAGAAATGCCTCGTTGATCTTGATGCCGCAGGTTTCCTCAGCCGGAACTACATTGTCAACGAAGTCCGGTTTCGCTACAACCGGGCGTACTTTGGAAAGATCGAAGGTGTACTCTCTTGCGTAAACAGCATCCGGATCGCTGTGATATACAGCTTTTGGTTCACGGCCATGCTCTTTCAGATATTCCAGAGCCTTGTCATCTGCCTCAAAGATTCCGGTCTTCGCACCGGCCTCAACAGCCATGTTGCAGAGAGCCATACGGTCGCTGATGCTTAATGTTTTGGCGCCTTCGCCGGTAAACTCCATTGCCTGATAATTACATCCGTTTGCTCCGATCTCTCCGATAATGGTAAGGATCAGATCTCTTGCATAAACACCCTCAGGAAGTTTCCCTGTCAGGTTGAATTTCACAGTTTCCGGTACCATAACCCAGGAAGTTCCGGTTACCATTCCATAAAGAAAGTCTGTACATCCTACACCAGTACCGAAAGCGCCAAGTGCTCCATAAGAACAGGTATGGCTGTCTGCACCAAAGATCAGCTGTCCCGGACGGACATAATTCTCGATCATGATCTGATGACACACGCCTTTTCCTTCCCAGAAATCAATGTTGTTTTCTCTTGCAAAATCTCTCATTTTTTTCTGGGATGCTGCTGTTTTCGGGCTGTCAGACGGTACATTGTGGTCTACGATAAATACCAGTTTCTTTGTATCTGCGATATGTGGATTTTTTAATTTGTTGTTGTACATGTCAACAGTCAGATGTGTGGTTCCGTCATTGCTCATCAGATGATCCAGCTGAACTGTATAGATATCTCCGGGTTTTACACTGTCCACTCCAGCCGCTGCCGCGATGATTTTTTCTGCGATCGTCATTCCCATCTCTTATTCCTCCTCACGGTTCAGAGAAGCGATAAGGCCGCCCTGATTCAGTATATTCTGCATGTATTCCGGCAGTTTTGTGCAGGAATAAGTCTTACCATTGGCAACAGCAGTTCCCTCGGACATATGAAGCTCCAGGGTATCTCCTGTCTTCACAGCATCCGGAAGATCCTTACAGACAATTGCCGGAAGTCCGATATTAATGGCATTGCGGAAAAAAATACGGGCAAAAGATTTCGCAATAACTGCCTTTACTCCAAGTGCCTTAAGAACACCCGGTGCCTGCTCTCTGGAGGATCCGCATCCGAAGTTCTCTCCTCCAACTACAAAATCTCCCGGTTTAACCTTTTTGGAAAAATCCGGATCCAGTGATTCAAATGTGTGGCCTTTCATTTCATCCAGATTCGGCAGAAGCAGATACTGGGATGCAATGATCTGATCGGTATCAAGGTCATTATGAAATTTAAAAATTGTTCCCTTATCCATAAAACAAGTTCCTTTCTGATCGTTATCCATTTCAGGGCAGTCATTCCTCCGCTGCCCTATTCGTCCTATATTCTAACACAAAACATCATATAATTAAAATGTATATTTTTAATACTTAATATAACTTTAAGTTATAAAGTCATTTCCCTGTGATCAGCGCAAAATATCCCCACTCCCACAGAAGCTCTTCAAAACTGTTCTCAAGATATTCCCGGATATCGTCTTCCTCATATCCGGTCATTCTGGAGATCACTACCATATAATCCCGGAGTGTTTCGTAGGGAAGAGATCCCCGTCCATCTTTCTGCCACCGAAGAAAAACAGCCTGGCGGATGGTGGCATATTCCATACCGATCCACTGCATATGGACCAGGGCATCTTCCAGATCTCCCTCCGGTGTCAGAAGATCTGAATATACTTCGTTGGCAAGAAAGCTCCGGAGAAGGTCTTCATATACACGAAATTTCCGATAAAAATCCTCCCGGGCTTCCACCAGTTCCTTTTCCTCATATTCTTCGGACAATTCCTCCGCAAGTTCCATCACCGGCTCCAGATATTTCCGGTAAAGTCCCTCTTTCCGGTAATTTACAGCCAGGTCCTGCAAAAGTTCATTGCATTCGTCCATGGTATCCAGAACAGGCAGCTCTATTTCATTAATAGCATGTTCCAGTTGGCGAATCGTTTTCTCTGAAAAATAATCTTCCACAAGCTCTGTGGTAAGCGGCATGTTCCAGTGAAGTTCCTTCAGAACATAAAAACTTTCAAGAAGGATTTCCTCCGGTGTTTTTTCAGGATCCATTATAAGATCCATAACCTTCCGGCGCACAAGAAAAAGCGGCTGTTCCTTTTCTTTTGGAGTTTCCGGAAAAGCGATTCTTTTCTTCCCCTTCCAGATGTCCAGGACAGCCGGGCAACAGGGCATCATGGTCGCTTCCTTATGATCCTGAAATTCATGGATCTCCCTTGGAAAAATCTGGCAGGTCTCTGAAAGCATCGAATCCCCATAAGCACTTACCAGATAGCACAGTCTGTTCTTTGCAAGAAAAGGACAATCGTGCTCTTCCGTCATCTTCATGATCCGGCTGCCGTCCTTTTTCATGGTATAGGCCTGCAGGCAGCTTCTGTGTCCGGGCACCTCTGACGGCGGCTGGATGGTTTTCCAGTTTCTGTAGGTTTCATCATCTATGTTGATCTTCCATTCCCTGCAGCAGCTGATGGTGCATTTGTCTGCAATACAGGTAAATTCGTCGTAATAATCAGGTTTTAATAATTCCATGTTTCCTCCATATTCTTTATTTTCCAGCTCCAATGTCTCCTGTTTGCAAAATGGACATGAGTTGACCTGTTTTATTTTCCCCGTAAACACAGAAAAGCGGAATTCTATCCGCTTTTTCTGATATTCTGTGTATTCGTTTTTATTCTGCAGTCTCTCCCAGAAGCTGCCTGTGAACTTTCCGCCTTACAAACCAGAAACAGGTCACCTGCATGATGATCGTAAGGATCCAGGATGCCGGATAAGAAATAAACAGTACTTTCAGTGATCTGTGAGCCGGGAAAATTCCGAAAATCCACACAATTCGAAGGCCGACCGTTCCGATAATAGACAGGATCATCGGCACACCGGAGCGTCCCATTCCGCGCAGTGCTCCCGGAAACAGATCCATCTGTCCGCAGAGGAAATAGGTAACTGTGGTATAGGCAAGAATCTCCATTCCGCATTGGATAACCTTAGGGTCTTCCGTATAGATCTTCAGAAGCTGCGGACCGAAAAAGTATGCACCACAGCCCATGGCAAAGGATACGACAAAGGACAGGATCATACAGTCAACAAGCACCCGGTCCATACGTTTCGGTTTTCGCACACCATAATTCTGACTGGTAAAGCTCATGCAGGCCTGGGTAACCGAATTCACGGACACATACAGAAATCCAAAAATATTATTGGCTGCTGTATATCCTGCCATAGCAATGGAACCAAAGGAGTTTACAGAAGACTGAAGAAGTACATTGGAAAAATTGATCACTGTACTCTGGATCCCGGCAGGCAGTCCCACCTGGAAGATCTGCTTCAGGTACTCTCCCTTTATGGACAGTTTTGAAAAACGCAGCTGATAGCTTCCCTCTGTCTGATACAGACACCGAAGGACAAGAATGCAGGAGATCAGCTGAGAGATCACCGTTCCGATTCCCACACCGGCCACGCTTAAATGACACACGATCACGAAAAACAGATTCAAAAGCGCATTGGCACAGCCGGAAATGATCAGAAAGACCAGCGGCCGCTTGGTATCTCCCACAGCACGCAGGATCGCCGCACCATAGTTATACAGCATAAAAAACGGCATTCCCAGGAAATAAATACGCATATAAAGAGTAGAAAGATCGATCACATCGTCCGGTGTATCCATCAGTTCCAGGCAGATTCTGGCAAAGATCACTCCCAGAACTGCCATGATGATCCCGCTGATCAGAGCCAGCAGGATCGATGTATGTACTGTTTCTGACATTTCTTCATCCTTACCGGCAGCATAAAATCTGGCTGCCAGCACATTGGCACCAAGAGAAATCCCGATAAAAAGGTTGGTAAACACATTGATCAGTGCGGTAGTGGAGCCTACTGCCGCCAGCGCCTCACTTCCGCTGAAACGTCCCACTACCACGATATCCACTGCATTGAACATCAGCTGCAGGATACCGGACAGCATCAGCGGCAGTGAAAACGAAATCAGCTTGTCCATGATCGACCCATTACACATATCGATCTCATACTTGTTTTTTTTCACGATTTCATCCCCCATGTTCATACTTACATAAGAATATTATAGCACCTTTCATCGGAAAGCTACAATGAAATATTTTTATGGAGAATATGCAGCGGCTGCATAAAATACGCAGCCGCACAGTAACGTGTGTTTATCATTTCACTATCTTTCCAGGAGTCCTGCATCACGAAGGTTTGCAAGAAGTGCATTAAAATCCTCCACAATATCATCTACCGTTGTTGCATTTCCAACAGCAGCTGCCGGGGTTACTGTTCCGGCAGGGCCGGTGGCTCCTGTTGCTCCTGTTGGACCTGCTGGACCCGTGGCTCCGATCGCACCAGCCGGACCTGTTACCCCCGTCGTTCCCGCTGGACCCGTGGCTCCTGTTGCTCCTGTCGCTCCCGTTGCTCCCGTCGGACCTGTTACTCCTGCAGGACCGGTGGCTCCTGTTGCTCCCGTCGGACCGATGACTCCCGCTGGACCCGTTGCTCCAGCCGGGCCCGTGGCTCCCGTATATCCCTGTATTCCCGGTTCCCCCTGCGGTCCCTGAGGACCCATAGGACCCGGAACTCCCGGACAGCCTCTGGGACCGGTTGGTCCTGTAGGTCCCACAGGGCCTGGGCAGCCTCTTGCTCCACATCTGTCACATCCACAGGAACTATGATTTCCATAACAGGACATACAGGACAAATCCTCATGACTGTCCTGCTGCATTTCCATTTCCTTACGTTTTCGATGCCTGAACAGCATTCTTCGATCACCTCATAGGAAAATAACTTTCCCTACAGTATATGACAACAGCTTTTACCTGTGCATAGGATCCCCGCAAGCCTGTACCCTGCCAGGAAAATATAATAAATATGTCTTTCATTTTATGACAGACCATATTTTTCCCGGAAATATTTCTGGTCATACAATACTCCCGGATCTTCCGGCTTCAGTTCCATCGCTTTCTTATGAAAAAAGAATGCCTGCTCCGGGCATCCCATTTTATCATAACAAACGCAAAGCTGCATATATGGCACAAATCCATGACACTCAGCCATAAAAAATCCACCCTTTTTCTTATCTGAAGGCACAGTGAGCGCCTGCCCGTACCAGTAGGCAGCCTGTCTGGGAAGCTCTCTTTCCAGAAAAATCTTTCCGACCTCACAACAGATTTCCGCCCTCGGCACATCCATAGTCAGGCTGTACAGAAAAGCTTCCAGTGCGTACTTTTTTTCTCCCATTTTCCGGTAACACTGTCCAAGTACAAAACAGGCATCGATCTTATTTTCCAGCCATCCGGGCGGATTTTTCAGGAACTCCACCAACACAGCCTCTGTCTCCGGATAACGCTGATGATAATACAGTTCTCTCCCATAATAAAGCTGATGTCTGGGTTCCAGCGTTTCTCCTCCTGCCAGCATTTTTTCATAAATGCGAAGATTACGGTCCGGATCACCTTTTCCACATTTCCGGTGCCGGATCACCACATCTGAATAAATGATATTTCCCTCCGGAATCACAGTTTCATGAACTGCCCCATTCCATCTGAAATTTCTGGATGTTTTCATTATCCGCTCCCGAAAATAAGAAAATGTTGTTCTCCCGCTCTGGTCAAACCCTGCCGCATATTCCATCATTACAACATCTGTTCCGGGATCCAGAGTTTCTTTAAGACTCTTCAGTTTTTCCAGATTTTCTTCATCCAGGACATCATCCGCATCCAGCCACATCCAGTAATCGGTGCGGACTTTTTCCAGAAGAAAATTACGCGGAGCAGAAAAATCATCACACCAGGGAAAATCAAACACCTGCGACGTATACTGCTCCGCGATCTCTTTTGTTCTGTCTGAAGAACCGGTATCTGCGATCAGGATCGCATCCATCACCTGAGAAACCGGCTTTAAAATTCTCTCAAGAACTGCTTCTTCATTTTTTACGATCATACATAGACTGAGGGAAATCATATTTCAGGATCCTTCGGATTTTTATAATATTTATGCCGTTCCCGTCAGTCCTATGCCTTCTGTCAGTGTACAGCTTCTGCTTTCGGATAAAGCTGAGCTCATCCTCATATCACCAACTGTGGTATATCCTCTATATGTTCTGCAAGACGATCTGCTCCGTTCAGCTCCCCGCTCTCACCATATCCATACAGGCATCCTATAAATGGGCTTTTGCAGGCTCTGGCACATTCCAGATCCTGCCTCCTGTCTCCGACCACCAGATAAGGGCCTGTATATTCCCGGATGATTTCCTGCACAATTTCTGTCTTTGGACGGAATCCATACGATTCGCAGTCATAAAAATGATCGAACCATCGTTCCATCCCAAATTCCTTCCAGTGTGCCTCACGATAGGATGCTTTACAGTTACTTAAGATCACAAGATGATATCCCCGGTTCTTCAGGGCTGTAAGCATCTCCTCTGCTCCCGGATACCACACTGCCTTATGCTTCCTGATCTGTCTGACCATCAGTTCTCCTACCATCCTGCTTGCCTGCTCTTTATAGCTCTGATCCAGCTCCGGCAAAAATGTATTCCACATCTCCTTACTGTTAAATCCCAGCCAGCCGGCAATTTCCGCCGAGCCTATCTCCCGTTCTTCTGCAGCCTTCTGTTCTGTCAGCCACTGATAGGTTTCACGAAATGCCGGTTCATAGATTCCAATGGTATGATGGATCGTTCCATCATAATCGAATATGATTGTTTTTGTCATCATTTATTTCCCTATCTATTAGAGCTGCTTCATCAGATTGACCATCTCGATCGCAGATAACGCACAGTCATAGCCTTTATTTCCCGCTTTGCTTCCTGCCCGCGCAATAGCCTGCTCGATATTCTCAGTCGTGATCACTCCGAATAAGACCGGGATCCCTGTTGCAAGTTCAACCTGTGCGATCCCCTTGGCAGATTCATTGCACACCAGATCATAATGTGAAGTATCTCCACGAATGACAGCTCCCACGCAGATAACTGCATCATATTTTCCTGACTGTGCCATTTTCTGTGCTGTAAGCGGAATCTCAAATGCTCCCGGCACCCATGCTGCAGTAATATTCTCTTCTTCTACTCCATGTCTTACCAGTCCGTCGACTGCCCCTCCCAATAATTTATTCACAATGATCTCATTGAATCTCGCTGCCACGATACCAACCTTCATTCCCTCCGGTGCTACTACTTTTCCTTCTACTAAATTGATCTGTCTCATTTTTTCTTCCTCCTGCTATTTGCTGTTTTTTATAAATTTATTTCTTTAAAAATATGACCCATCTTTTCCTGCTTCGTCTTCATATACTTCCGGTCATACTTTTGTACCGGAATCTCCAATGGTACTCTCTCATTGATCTTCAACCCGAATTCGCCAAGCCCATAGACTTTATCCGGGTTATTGGTCAGTAATCTTAATGATTTCACACCAAGGTCTGACAGTATCTGTGCCCCAACCCAGTACTCTCTGAGATCCGGTGCAAACCCTAACTTCACATTAGCCTCCACGGTATCATATCCCTGTTCCTGAAGCGCATAGGCTTTGATCTTATTGATCAGTCCGATCCCTCTGCCTTCCTGTCTCATATACAGAATGATCCCTCTGCCTTCCGCCTCTACCTGGCGCATCGCTGTCTGCAGCTGCAGGCCGCAGTCACATCTGAGCGATCCGAATGCATCTCCTGTCAGGCACTCCGAATGTACACGGCAAAGCACATCCTCACCATCTCCTAGATCACCTTTTACCAGTGCCAGATGATGCTCTCCTGTAATGTCATTGATATAGCCATACATTTTAAAATCACCGTACTGCGTTGGGAGGTTTGCAGCTGCTTCCTCCTTTACATGCTTTTCATGTATTCTTATATAATCCTGCAGATCACGGATCGTAATAAATGTAAGGTTATGCTCTTTTGCCATTTCCCATAGCTGTGATGTACGCATCATAGTGCCATCTTCTTTCATAACTTCACAGCACACGCCGCATTCTTTCAGTCCGGCAAGTCTCATAAGATCTGTTGTTGCCTCCGTATGGCCATTTCGTACCAGAACCCCGCCTTTTCTGGAAATAAGCGGAAACACATGTCCCGGTCTTCTGAAATCCTCCGGTTTTGACTGATCATCCACACACTTCATAATGGTATAGGAGCGTTCTGCCGCAGAGATACCGGTGGTTGTATCTGCGTGATCCACTGCCACGGTAAATGCTGTACTGTGATTGTCCGTGTTCTCAGCAACCATCGGCGGAAAATTCAATCTCGCCGCAATTTCTGCACTCATCGGTGTACAGATAAGACCCTTTGCATAAGTCGCCATGAAATTAATATTTTCCCGGGTCGCAAACTCTGCCGCACATATCAGATCTCCCTCATTTTCTCTGTCCGGATCATCTGTGACCAGAACTATTTTTCCTTCCTTAAGATCCCTAAGTGCCTCTTCAATTGTGTTGTACTGATAATTTTGTGACATAGTGTATATCCTCCTGTTCTAAAACCCGAATTCTTCAAGAAACTCCATCGTAATTCCGGATTCTTTTTTCTCTTCTTCATTTTTTCTGATGCCAAGCAGTTTTTCTACATATTTTCCGATCACATCATTTTCCAGATTAACCAGATCCCCCGGCACCTTTTCCAAAAGGTTGGTTTCTTCTCCTGTATGTGGAATGACCGACACCTGAAAACCAGCTTCATCAACCCTTGCAACTGTCAGGCTGATCCCATCAATACAAACGGATCCTTTTTCCACGATCAGATGCAAGATCTGTGGCGATGTCTCAATTGATACCCAGATGGCATTTTCTTCCCGGAGCATGGAACGTATCACTCCAGTCCCATCAATATGGCCGCTTACTATGTGTCCCCCGAACCTGCCATCTGCAGCCATTGCACGTTCCAGGTTTACCTGGCTTCCAGCTTTGCAACTGCCAAGACTGCTTCTTCTGATCGTCTCTGCCATCACATCGGCAGTAAATCCGTCCGGCTGGATCGACGTAACTGTCAGACACACACCATTCACAGCAATACTGTCACCGATTCTTGTCCCTTCCAGGACTTTCCGGGCTTTCACTGCCAGGATCCCTGATTCTCCTGTCAGCTGTATATAACGGACTTTTCCTTTCTCTTCTACGATTCCTGTAAACATGATTCCTCCTGTTTTTTCTCACACACCTGACATCTTATCCGGATGTCCTCACCGATCTGGCAGATATCTATATATTTCAGTTCTACTGCTTCAGACGGGAATTCAACTCCGATACCTTCTACCGGTGTCTTCCCGGCCACACCACCAAACAGCTTTGGTGCCACAAAAGCCTGTACTTCCTTTACAATTCCGGCTCGCAGGGCACTGTCATTTAACGTACCGCCTCCCTCCAGGAGGATGCTGTCAATACCCCTGTTTCCAAGATCTGTCATCAGCTTCTTAAGGTCTATCTGATCCTTTTCATCCGGACAGTAAATGGTCTCAACTCCCATGGTATGTAATATTTTTATTTTTTCTTCTGTATTTTTCTGATCTGCATAAGCCACGATCGTCCGGTACTTTTCCGCACTTTTTACGATCTGACTGTCCGGCGGGATCCTGAGCTTACTGTCGCACACAATCCTGACAGGACTTTTCCAGCCTTCTACCCGGACGTTCAACATCGGATCATCTGCAAGCACAGTTCCAATACCTGCCATGATCCCCATGTACTGATGCCGCATATGCTGTACTTCTTTTCTTGCCGCTTCTCCGGTGATCCATTTTGATGCTCCTGTCTTCGTTGCGATCTTCCCATCCAGTGTCATGGCATACTTCATCACCACGTATGGGGTTTTCGTAGTAATATAATGGAAAAACACCGGATTCAGCTGATCACATTCTTCTCTCATAAAATCTTCAACTACTGTTACACCGGCTTCCCTTAACATCTGTACACCTTTTCCTGCCACTTTCGGATTCGGATCTCGGGAACCGATCACCACTTTTCTGATCTTCTGTTCAATGATCGCTTCCGTACATGGAGGTGTTTTTCCATGATGACAGCAAGGCTCCAGCGTAACATAAATCACCGCACCTTCTGCTGGTTCTGTGAGGGAAGCAATTGCATTACGTTCCGCATGAAGTTCTCCATACTTTTTATGATAGCCTTCCCCGATGATCCTTCCGTCTTTTACGATCACTGCCCCTACCATCGGATTGGGATTCGTCCAGCCTTCTCCTTTTTTGGCCAGCTGAATCGCCCGAAGCATATATTCCTGATCCGTCATTTTTATTCCTTCTTTCTTATTCCTGTTCTTTGTCTAGAGCGTGTTTGAAAAAGGCTTTCTGCAAGATGTGCGTCACAATTTGTGGGAGATTTTGTCCGGATGAGGGCGCCGTAGCGGGCTACGGCAACTGAATTCGGGCAAAATATACCGCAAAGTGGGGCGTGCAGATTGCAGGAATGATTTTTCAAACACGCTCTGGTACGCCGAGGCTTTTAGATCTGTGCAATCGGATTCACAGACAAGTGAGTGGTATATTTATTTCGAAAACGATGTACCAGATACAAAAAAAACCTGCAGAAATATCTGCAGGGTAGAATTGATCTGTTACATATGATCGATAAATGAATGTCTGATTCCCTATATAAAAAGCTCTGAAATGGATCACCATCTCAGAGCTCTGATACTACATTCATTCAAAAAATCAACTGTACTATCATCTTCTTCCATCCAGACTGTACTGTCGGCCCCGGAATCTCACCGGATCATGCCTCTCGGCTCGCGGGCTTTACCGCCGGTAGGGAATCTCACCCTGCCCTGAAGATATCTTTTTGTTTATTTTAATACTTTATCTGTTATTTGTAAAGCGAAATTTTTATTTTACTCATTCCATGCGGAATATTAGTTACTGGCAGGCAATCGTCGTATTACTATTCTCAGGCTTTGGTTGACAAACAGGCACGCAGGCAATGACCGATGGCCAGCACACAGAGCCTGTGCCTTGGAAGATGAATTTTTTTATCTGCAGTTTACTATTGCTTTTTGGGCAGCAGCAAAATCTTTTTCTAGTACATAAATACATGTTGTTTCATTCTTATGATCAATTCCCGATGCAAAAGTATGATAAAAAATCAAGAAAAAAAGATTATTGA
>NZ_JAJCGR010000031.1:0-39341 GCF_020553125.1 Blautia sp. MSK20_18 | reverse complement strand
GGAAGCCCGCAGAGGGTAGATCACATTGGAATGTGAGAAAACCGCAAAGGGGCACAAGGCCGCGCCCCTCTGCACACCCCTGGGCCTTTTTTATATAGTGCGACGATTGTGGAAAGCTGAAAGAAACTAACTTGTGCCTGTATGCTTCTGTATCGGCAATTCAACACTGAGCCGAAATGTATCAAACGGAACTTTGTATATTTCTGTAGGATATATTGTTGCATAATATAGATTGCGGAGACCCGGCCGTATATACCGCATAGATTGCGGAACTCCGGCTGTATGGCACATAGACTGTGGAAGCCCGCAGAGGGTAGATCACATTGGAATGTGAGAAAACCGCAAAGGGGCACAAGGCCGCGCCCCTCTGCACACCCCTGGGCCTTTTTTTATATAGTGCAGCGATTGTGGAAAGCTGAAAGAAACTAACTTGTGTCTGTATGCTTCTGTATCGGCAATTCGACACTGAGCCGAAATGTATCAAACGGAACTTTGTATATTTCTGTAGGATATATTGTTGCATAATATAGATTGCGGAGACCCCGCCGTATATACCGCATAGATTGCGGAACTCCGGCTGTATATGCCGCATGGGTTGTGGAACCTCGGCCGCATATGCCGCATAGATTGCGGCTCCCTGCTGTACGCCACATGGATTGCAGAATTCCGCAGACGTGCATCGCACGTCGAGAACCTCATTACAGTTCCACTGCAACCCCCTCGGCACAACGTTCCGCATCCAATACCGAAGCATACAGACAAAAGTCAACACCGTACCCCACACCACAACCCAAGAACTCCTAAAAAAAAGCCCGAGGGGTGTGCAGAGGGGCCGTGGCTTTACGGCCCCTTTGCGGTTTTCCACAGCTTCTCAAAGCAAAAAAACCAGGCCCTCTGCCAAGAAATCAAAACTAAAACCAAAAACCAACCACACAATAAACAAAGAAAAAGAAAATCACAAAGAAAAATAAAGAAAAAGAATAAGAGAAAAAATAAAGGAGAAAAAGCATGAAAAATCTGGAACAGTTTTTCGACATCATAGTAGTAGGCGCCGGCCACGCAGGCTGCGAAGCATCACTGGCATGCGCCCGCTTAGGGCTCAACACAGTCATGTTCACAGTCAGCGTAGACAGCATCGCCCTTATGCCCTGCAACCCCAATGTAGGCGGCAGCTCCAAAGGGCATCTCGTCCGTGAGCTGGATGCTCTCGGTGGGGAAATGGGTAAAAACATAGACAAAACCTTCATCCAGTCCAAAATGCTCAACCAGTCCAAAGGCCCTGCAGTCCATTCCCTTCGTGCACAGGCCGATAAACAGGCCTACAGCACAGAAATGAGAAAGACACTGGAAAATACAGAGAACTTAACCATCCGCCAGGGTGAAGTGACCGAGCTTCTGGTAGAAGACGGGCACATCACCGGTGTAAAAACCTTCTCAGGAGCCACCTACCACGCAAAAGCTGTAGTCCTCTGTACAGGAACCTACCTCAAGGCCCGCTGCATTTACGGCGACGTCAGCAACTATACAGGACCGAACGGCCTTCAGGCAGCCAATTACCTTACGGATTCCCTGAAAAAGCTGGGGATCGAAATGTTCCGCTTCAAAACAGGAACTCCGGCCAGAATCGCCGGAAACACCATTGATTATTCTAAGATGGAAGAGCAGTTCGGAGATGAAAGAGTCGTACCGTTCTCTTTTTCCACAGACCCGGAATCTGTACAGATCGAGCAGAAATCCTGCTGGCTGACCTATACAAACGAAAAAACACACGAGATCATCCGTGCAAATCTGGACAGATCCCCCCTTTATTCCGGAATGATCGAAGGAACCGGACCACGTTACTGTCCGTCCATTGAGGATAAAGTAGTTCGTTTTGCAGACAAAAAACGCCATCAGGTATTTATCGAACCGGAAGGTCTTTACACAAATGAAATGTACATCGGCGGAATGTCCAGCTCCCTGCCGGAGGATGTTCAGTACGAGATGTACCATTCCGTACCGGGTCTGGAGAACGCCAGGATCGTAAAAAATGCTTACGCTATTGAGTATGACTGCATCAATCCGCGCCAGCTCTATCCCACACTGGAATTCAAAAAGATCAAGGGCCTTTTCAGCGGCGGACAGTTTAACGGAAGCTCCGGATATGAGGAAGCAGCCGCTCAGGGCCTCATAGCGGGAATTAATGCAGCTATGGAGGTAAAAGGTCGGGAACAGCTGATTTTGGACCGCTCAGAGGCATATATCGGCGTTCTCATCGATGATCTGGTAACAAAGGAGAACCATGAGCCGTACCGAATGATGACAAGCCGTGCTGAGTACCGTCTGCTCCTCCGCCAGGACAACGCAGATCTTCGTCTTCGCAAAAAAGGCTGGGAGGTCGGCCTGATTGATGATGAGACATACCATAAATTACAGGAAAAAGAGCGCCGGATCCAGGAAGAGATCGAGAGAGTGGAACATGCAACTGTAGGTGGTTCTGCAGAGGTACAGAGCCTTCTGGAATCTCTGAACAGTACCCTTCTGAAATCCGGAACCACCATTGCAGAGCTGATCCGTCGGCCGGAGCTTAACTATAAGGTGCTTGCACCCATCGATAAAGAAAGACCGGAGCTTCCGGAAGATGTATGTGAGCAGGTAGAGATCAACATCAAATATGATGGCTACATCCGCCGCCAGATGAAGCAGGTAGAGCAGTTTAAGAAACTGGAGCAGAAAAAGCTTCCGGAAGACATTAATTACGAAGATGTAGGAAGCCTCCGCATTGAGGCACGCCAGAAGCTGGAAGCCTACAGACCGGTGTCCATCGGTCAGGCGTCCCGTATCTCCGGTGTATCCCCGGCTGACATTTCCGTGCTTCTTGTATATCTGGAAAGCAGATCCGGACATAAACACGGATAATACAACGAATAACAATAAAACACAGAAAATAAGAGAGGAAGCTGCATGTACAATTTAGAAATCCTGGAAAAAGGCTGCGAGGAGCTTGGAATCACACTCAGTGACACGCAGAAAAACCAGTTTATCCGATTCTACGAATATCTTGTAGAAAAAAACAAAGTCATGAACCTCACCGGTATCACAGAATTTGACGAGGTTCTCGTGAAACATTTCCTGGACAGCCTCTGCTGCGTCAAGGCTGTAGATATGGGTAAGATAAAAACCGTTATGGACATCGGAACCGGCGCCGGATTCCCGGGTGTTCCCCTGAAGATCGCCTTCCCGGAGGTGGAAGCCTGCCTTCTGGACTCCCTCAATAAAAGAGTAAAATTCCTGGAAGAAACCTTTGCGCTCCTGGGCCTGGAGGGGATTTCCGCCATTCACGGAAGAGCTGAAGAATATGCAAAAAACAAAGCCTACAGAGAAAAATATGATCTCTGCGTATCCAGAGCAGTATCCGGACTTGCAACCCTGTCTGAATACTGTCTCCCGTATGTAAAAGTCGGAGGGCTTTTTGTCTCCTATAAATCCGGTTCTGTAAAGGAAGAAGCAGAAGCAGCAGAGAAAGCAGTAAAGATCCTTGGTGGAAAGATCAGGGATATTCAGTACTTTGACCTTCCGGGATCTGAGATTGGCCGCTCCCTGGTCATTATCGAGAAGGTAAAGAACACCCCAGGCAAATATCCGAGAAAAGCCGGAACACCGCTCAGAGAGCCACTGGCATAAGTTACCTCCTGTCGAACAAAGTCAAAATCTGTCCGACAGGAGATTTTTTTGTCCGGGAGTTTCACAAAATTATCACAAATTTATCCTACTTTTATCACAAATTACTTTTACACTATAATCCGATAGAGATGCCCCTGGATTTCCCCCATTCTCTGTTTCATCCAGGGGCATTTTCTATTGGTATTGAAAAGACGCCAGAGTCAAGGGCTTCAGTTTCAGGACCTTTTGCCTCTGGCATCTTATAAAATGGGAAATCGATAATTAAAAAAAGTATTTCCCTGAGAATAAAAGGAGGAGAGTAAAGTGATCGAAGTAAGTAATCTGGTCAAAAAGTATGGTGATCATACTGCAGTTGACCATCTTTCCTTTCAGATCGAAAAGGGGAAAATTTACGGATTCCTGGGCCCCAACGGTGCAGGAAAATCAACAACTATGAACATGATCACAGGATACATTGCTTCCACAGAAGGAAAAGTGATGATCGATGGTCATGATATTCTGGAGGAACCGGAGGCAGCCAAGAAATGTATCGGCTATCTGCCGGAAATGCCGCCGCTCTATTTTGACATGACTGTTCTTGAGTACATGAAATTTGCGGCTGATCTGAAAAAAATCCCAAGAAACCAAAAAGACAAGCAGATAAAAGAAGTCATGGATATGGTAAAGATCACAGACATGAAAGACCGTCTGATCAAAAACCTTTCCAAAGGTTATCGCCAGAGAGTGGGTCTTGCACAGGCAATCCTAGGATATCCTGAAGTGATCATCCTGGATGAGCCGACAGTAGGACTTGACCCGAAGCAGATCATCGAGATCCGTGACCTGATCAAAGGCCTGAAGCAGAAGCACACGGTTATCCTAAGCTCCCATATCCTTTCCGAGGTAAGAGCAGTGTGTGATTATGTTCTGATCATTTCCCATGGAAAGCTGGTAGCCAGCGATACACCGGATAATCTGGAACGTCTGGCAGCAGGCTCCAACAGCCTCCTTATGAAGGTAAAAGGCGAGAAAGACACGATTCGAAAAGCTCTGGAAACGATCGAAGGCGTAACCGGAGTGGAAATGTCCTATGACAGCGATGAAAAATTGTGGAAAACAAAACTTTCCATTCAGGAAAATGTGGACATCCGTGAAAAAGTCTTCTACGCTATGGCAAAAGCGAACTGTCCAATCTACGAGATGCAGGTTAAGAGAGTTTCCCTTGAGGATGTATTCCTTGAGCTTACCGAAGGAGAGAAAAAATCCGCCGGAAAACCGGAAAGCTCACAGTGGAAACCGGTAGAAGACAGATCATCGGAAGAAGAAAAAACTCAGGAAGAAAAAAACGGGGAACCAGAGAAGGCTTCTGATGAGAAAGAGGGGGATCAGTCATGACAGCGATTTTTAAAAGAGAACTGAAAAGCTATCTGACCTCCATGGTTGGATATCTCTTCATATTTTTTGTCCTGGTGCTGACCGGAATTTATTTTTCCGCATATCAGCTTTCAGGCGGCTATTCAAAATTTGAAACTACCTTAAGTGCACTGACCTTTGTGTTCCTGATCGGTGTGCCGATCCTTTCCATGCGCGTACTTGCAGAAGAGCGCAAGCAGAAAACGGATCAGCTTCTTCTGACCGCACCGGTATCTGTATGGGATATCGTATTTGGAAAATATCTTGCACTGGTAGCTGTGTTTGCCATTCCGGTCGTGATCATGTGCGTTTATCCTCTGATCATGAGTAAGTTCGGAACGATTTCCTATGCTTCCGCATACACCGGAATCCTGGGATTTTTCCTTCTGGGATGCGCGAATCTGGCGATCGGTGTATTTATGTCAGCGCTTACAGAAAGCCAGGTAATTGCAGCCGTACTTACGTTTGTATTCCTGTTCGCCTTCTATATGATGAACGGAATTTCCTCATTCTTTTCACAGACCTCCATGTCAACTGCAGTGGCATTCGGACTTCTGATCGTGGCGATCGCGATCATCATTTATACTATGATCAAAAATGTCCTGATCTCTGTAGTGATCGGAGCTGTGGGAGAGATTGCCCTTGTGATCGTATACGTTGTAAAATCCAGTATTTTCCAGGGTGGTATCCAGAAGGTACTGAACGTATTTAACCTGAGCGGACATTATGATAATTTTACAAAAGGCGTGTTTGACGTGACAGGAATCGTTTATTTTATTTCTGTTATTGCGATCTGCCTGTTCCTTACCATGCAGTCCATTCAGAAGAGACGCTGGAACTAGGGGGTGAATGGAAATGAAATTCAGTGAGAAATTTAAGAAAAATAAAGGCGAGGCAGCCGTACCGGAGACCGCACAGGACTCCGGCAAAAAGAAACATAAACCGGATCCGAAAAAGCTGGTAGGCACCATCAGCAAAAAACATATCAAAAATGGTTCCTACAGCATGGCTATGGCAGCAGTCTTTATCGTGATCGTGGTTGTGATCAATATGATCGTCGGTGCGATCCCATCCAAATATTCACAGCTGGATGTAAGCTCATCCAAGCTTTACACCATCGGTGATGAAACAAAGAAGGTACTGAAGGCACTGGATAAGGATGTTACCATTTATCAGATCGCGGCAAGCGGTTCTGAGGACGACACGATCTCCAATCTGCTTTCACGTTATAAAGATGAGTCCAAGCATATTAAAGTTGAGGTAAAAGACCCTGTTGTAAATCCGAAATTTGCATCGGAATATACAACCGATGATCTTGCGTCAAACAGCCTGATCGTAGTCTGCGGCGACAGAAACAAGGTTATCAATTACAACGATATGTATTCCTCTTCAGTAGACTATAATACCTGGCAGCAGACTACTACCGGATTTGATGGAGAAGGACAGATCACAAGTGCGATCGGTTATGTAACATCCGAGGATCTTCCGATCATGTACACCTTATCCGGACACGGAGAAAAAGATCTGGATTCCAGCTTTAAAGAAGATATCCAGAAAGCAAACATTGATATTAAGGAGCTGAACCTTCTCACAGAGGGAAAGGTTCCGGATGATGCAGACTGCCTGATGATCGTATCTCCGACCAGCGATATTTCCGAGGAAGAAAAAACAGAGCTCCTGGATTATCTGGAGGCAGGCGGAAAAGCTATGATCTTCTCGGATTATACACAGGATGATCTGCCGAACTTTGATGCGGTTCTTGAAAACTATGGTGTAAAGTGTGCAGAGGGAATCGTATTTGAGGGTGATAATCAGCATTATGGAATGCAGATGCCATATTATCTTGTACCAACAGTCAACAGCACAGATGCAAGCTCTGAGACAGCTTCTGCAGGCTCCTACGTACTGGCACCGTATGCACAGGGCATTCAGAAAACAGATGATGTAAGAGATACCGTAACCATCGACAGTATCCTGACAACCTCTGACAAGGCTTACTCCAAAACAAATATGCAGAGCAGCAATATCGAAAAGGAAGACGGAGATGTAGACGGACCGTTTGATCTTGGTGTTGCTATCACTGAGAAACTGGATGATGATAAGGAAACACAGATCGTTTACTACTCCACAGCAAATCTGATGGAGAGCCAGGTAAACCAGATGGTATCCGGCGGAAATGAAAAGCTCCTTCTGGAGTCCTTAAACTGGATGACCAGCACAGACGACAGCAATTCCGTTTCTATTCCATCCAAGAGCCTTGAGTCCACAAGCCTGACAGTAACCGATTATGATGCAGCCTTCTGGAAGATCTGTACCATTGGTCTGATCCCGGGAGTGTTCCTTGTTGCAGGATTCCTGATCTGGTTTAAGAGGAGAAAAGCATAATGAAAAAATCGACCAAACTTGTTTCAGCAGTTGTTGTTCTGGCAGTTCTCGGCGGCGTTTATGTGGGACTGAACACCTACGTATCCAAAGAAGAAAAGACAGAGAGCAGCGAAGAGGAAAGCAAAACAGAAGTGTTTTCCGTGAAAACGGATGACATTAAATCCCTGGAATTTATCGTAGACAAGAAGGAAGTGACCTTTGAGAAAAAAGATGATTCCTGGGTGAAAAAGGATGAGACTGCTTTTCCTGTAAATCAGACAACTCTGGATTCCGCAGCTTCCGCCATCGAAAAGGTGGAAGCGGACAGAGTCCTGGAGGATGTGGAGGATCTTACGGAATATGGACTGGATTCCCCATCTAACACGGTAACTGTTGATACCGCTGATGGGACAACGAAACTCAACATCGGAGATGAGAATACGTCTACGAATCAGTATTACATTTCCAGGGATGATGATGACAGCACGGTATATGTAGTGGCAGCGGACACAGTGTCTCCGTTTATGGATTCCCTTTACGATTATGCACAGGGAGAAGATTTCCCGACAATTGATTCTTCCACAGTGAAAAAGGTCCAGGTCAGCGAGGATAAAGATTCCTATGTCTTGGAAGAAAATTCCGACGGAACTACCTGGGATGTTTCCGGTGACGGAAGCAGCGATAAAGAGTCTGCCGATACAACGGCAGCAGGAAACGTAACCTCCGGACTTGGAAGCTTTGCATTTGACCAGTTTGTAAACTACAATGCAGAGGATCTTTCCCAGTATGGCCTTGATAAGCCCTATGCGACGATTGCAGTGGATTATCAGGAAGAGGTGAAGAATGACAGCACAGACAGTACAGAATCCGGAGAAAACGATTCTATGGCCTCTGAGAGCGATTCTGAGAGCAGCGACACTACTGACACGGACAGCAGCTCAGAAGATGCAGACAGCAAGACAACCACAGTGGATAAACAGCTTGTCATTTACGTTGGTGATGAGGCAGGAGATGGCAGCAGATATGTAACGGTAGATAACAAACAGATCTATACAATGTCAACAGATACATTGAGTGCAGTTATTGACAAGACGCCGTCAGATCTCTGGTCACTGATCGTCAATTATCTGTCTGTAAAAAATCTGGATCAGCTCCAGGTTACTTACGGTGAAACAACAAGTACTGTAAATGTTTCACGTGAAACATCCACAGATGATGACGGAAACGAAAAAGAAACAACAACCTATCAGCTGGATGGTAAGGAAATAGAAAGTACAACCTTTACCACCTTCTACAACAAGCTGATAAACATGGCAGGACAGAAGAGACTGACAGACGCTTATACACCAGCTGCAGACCCGGAGATGACCGCTGTATTCACAGACTCTGACAAGAACCAGACAACCGTTACCTTCTACACATATGACACAAACTATTATGCAGCTGTCGTTGGAGACAAGGTATTTCTTGTAAACAAAATGACAGTAAAAGAAATGTTCAATGCATATGAAACCATGGTAAACGGTGAAACAGAGACAGAAGCCACAGCAACACCAACAGCTGAGGCGGAAAAATAAAATATTAAGAAAATAAATAAAAACACCTCGGAGATCCGTAAATAATAAGGTGATCTCCGAATATCCGTTTGATGATCAGATATTCGGAGACACCACACAGATCAGGATTTTCCGGGGTGTTTTTATGTTGCTGTTATTTTACGGTCCTTACAGATGAATAAGGTCCGTATATTTTTTTACCGTTTGTGATGCGGTATGCACGGATACGGTATTTGGTTGCGGTGCCTGGCTTTTTATCGGTGTAGGTTGTATTTTTTGTATTGCCGATAGCTTTCCAGGTTTTACCCTGAAGACAGTAAATGGTGTAGCATAGGTGATGATTCCGTCTGTTTTTGCGGTCAGTGGATTAGATGCATACCAGGTTGCTTTTCCATTGAAAACCGCAGGCTTGCAGTCAGAAAGAGCTCCGGTTTGTGAGTAGATCTGAGAAGTCATATTGCCGCTTCTTCTGAATCTGACAGGAGTGTTTCTGAACTGAAATCTGCTGCATAGGTCAGGCACGGTGTACTGGCGAGCTTGATTTTCTATAACTGCTATAATTATAGCGTGGAGAATTGACGAGGACAATATAAAAAAACTGTACAGAAGCTCATCTGAGCAACTGTACAGTTTTAATTTTTCTATATCTAACAGAAGGTTCGGGGGAGCTTCTGTCAGTAACTAAGTATTATGCAAGACCTCTTTCTTCCAGCCAGTCGAAGAGAACAACTTTTTCTGCTTTCTTTCTCTTGGTCATGTGATTGAACTGAAGGATCGTCAGGATCGTGAAGATCACTAACAGTGCAACCATTACAATGATGGAAGTGGTAATGCTTCGGCCACCGCTGATCGTTGCACGGAATGCGTCGACCGTATAAGTAAACGGAACGTATGCATGGATCTTTGCAACGAATGAAGGTGAAACCTCAACCGGATAAGTTCCGGCAGATCCTGCAAGCTGAACGACCATGAATACCAGCATCAGGAAGCTTCCTACTTTACCAAGAGTAATGTTGAAGAAGTACATGATAGAGGTAAAGGTCATTGATGTCAGGCAGGCGAAGAGTACGGTTTTGCCCATCTCTGCAGGTGTGAATCCGTTAAATGCACGTAACAGCAGGATCAGGCAGATTCCCTGAAGGATCGCTACCGGATAAAGGACGGAAGCCTTGCTTGCCCACCATGCGAAACCGGATTTCAGTTTGCCCTTATACTGAGCCAGAGGATACATCAGGCAGAATGCCAGTGCGCCGACCCAGAGGCCTACAGACATCATGTAAGGTGCCATTGCGTGTCCGTTATTCGGGACATCGGTAAGTTTTGTTTCATCGTTTACAACAGGAGTTGCGAACATTTTGATCGTTTCATCACTTGCTGAATTGTCTTTTACAGTGGTAGCTCCATCGCTGAGGCTTGTGGTCAGTGTCTTGGAACCGTCTTTCAGTTCTTTCATACCGCTTCCAAGCTTCTTGGAGCCATCATACAGCTGAGAGGAACCGCTCTGGATCTGGGCAGCGCCATCTGCAAGCTGTTTTGCACCATTGTTAAGTGTGCTGTTGTTGCTTACAAGCTTCTCGGTACCGCTGAGAAGTGTTGAGGTACCGTTTGCTAATGTCTTAGTACCGTTTGCAAGAGTAGTAGCACCGCTGGAAAGGGTTTTGGCTCCTGTTGAGAGCTTTTTGGTACCGTCTGTAAGAGCGGAGCTGTTTTCGGAAAGCTTAGCAACACCATCGGTGTAGGTTGTGATTCCGGTTGTCAGTGTTCCGGAACCATCGGCTAATGCTTTTGTTCCATCTGCAAGAGTAGTAGCACCGCTGGAAAGAGCATTGGCTCCTGTTGCCAGTTTCTTGGTGCCGTCTGTAAGAGCAGCACTGTTTTCGGAAAGCTTAGCAATACCATCGGTGTAAGTTGTGATTCCATCTGTCAGTGCCTTAGAACCATCTGCCAGCTGACCTGCACCGGATTTGATATCCGGAAGTGCGCCAGTGATCTGTTTGCCGGCTGTTTTCAGATTCTTTGCACCATCGTTGAGCTGCTTATCATAAGATGTCAGTTGGTCAAATCCATCGTTCAGAGCTTTGATTCCTGCTGCTGCAGCCGGGAAGGCTTCGACTGTGCCGTCTTCCAGAGACTGAAGTCCTGCGGAAACGTTCTTGGTTCCTGTGTTTACAGCCTGTGCACCCTGATACAGCTGGGTAACACCTGCAGAAAGCTGAGCGATCAGATCTGTAGGAAGCTGACTTGTAGCTGCAGATAACTGCTCTGCACCTGCGCTCATGGTTGTTGCACCTGCACTCATCTGGTTTGCACCATCTGTCATGGTTGTTGCACCCTCAGAAAGTGTGCCGGCACCCTGAGTCAGTCCTCCGGAGATCTGAGTCAGTCCGGAAGCTGCTTCGTTAAGCTTGGAAGCAACAGCATTCAGATTTTCCTGAGTAGAAGAGAGCTGACCGGATACACCAGCTGCAAGCTGTGAAACCTGATCAGAATAGCTGCTCATGTAAGAACCGTCCACGCCAGTCATTCCACCGGCTACGCTGTTTAAAGCGTTGATCACATCATTCAGAGCTGCTGCGGAAATGGTTCCGTCCTCAGAAGCGGTTGCCTGAATCGCCTGAAGCTGTGCTGCTAAATCGGTCATTGTCTGTCCGGCAGTACCGATCTTGGTATTTGCATCAGTAAGTGCCTCCGTTGTCTGCTGTCCGTATCCTGTAAGGATGTTGCTGACCTGATCACCTACCTGTGAGAACTGTGTGCCTGCATTCTGGAGAGCAGGGATCAGACTGTCTGTGATACTGCTGCTGGTCTGACTTGTGATACCTGCGGCCTGAGTGATATATCCGGCTGCGTTGTTGATTCCGTCTGCCGCATTGTTCATACCAGCTGCAGCACTGTTCATACCAGCTGCGGCTGTGTCCATACCATCCTTTGCGGAAGTAAGGCCGGCTGCAAGCTTGTTGATGGATTCCTGTGTTGTTCCCTCTTTCAGAGCAGAAACCTTATCGTTCAGGGCTTTCAGTCCGTTTTCCAGCTGCTGTGTTCCGGATATCAGTGACTGTGAGTCATCGGTTCCTTTGGTAACACCGGTATTCAGCTGAGAGATACCATTGGAAACTGTTGTGAGTCCGTCTTCAAGTTTTGCAAGCTCTTTGGCACCGGCTGCGAGTTTGCCAGCACCAGCCACATAGGTGGTAGTTCCATCTGCAAGAGTGTCAGCACCAGCTACATACTGTGTTGCTCCGTCGGAAAGAGTATCAATACCTGCACTTAATGCATTTGCACCGGATTCCAGGCTGCTTGCGCCGGATTTCAGCGTATCAGAATTTTTATTAAGCTCATCCACACCAGCGGTGTACTGCTGAACACCTTCATCCAGAGTATCTACACCGGTTGTCAGCTCAGGAACCTTTTCTGTCAGAGCTGCAACGCCGCTGTTCAGCTGGTTTGCACCGGATTCCAGGCTGCTTGCACCGGATTTCAGTGCATCAGAATTTTTATTAAGCTCATCCACACCAGCGGTGTACTGCTGAACACCTTTATCCAGAGTATCCACACCGGTTGTCAGCTCAGGAACCTTTTCTGTGAGGGTTGCAACGCCGCTGTTCAGCTGATCTGCACCATCGTCCAGGCTCTTTGCACCATCGTTAACCTTTGCAACACCATCGGTGTAGGTCTTAAGACCTTCGGTGAGACTGTCAGCACCGCTTACGAAAGTAAGAGTACTGGTGGAAAGCTTCTTAAGGTTTTTGGTAATTGTTTTGTTACCATCAGCTGCTGTATTCAGTCCGTCTTCGATCTTTCCGGATCCGTCTGCAGCTTCCTGCATTCCGTCACCTGCTTCTGAGATAGAATCAAAAACGGTTTCTGTATAGGTTTCCGTAACCTTGGAAGCAATGTTATCACGAAGCTTCAGCATTGCTGTTTCACTGAGCTTGGAGGCGATATAGTTGGTTCCAGGGTTTGTCTCATAGGATAGCTCCATTTGCTTTGGCTCGTTGTCCATTACAGTGGCTGCGTTTGCGGAGAAATTTTCCGGAATTTTGATAACCATGTAATAGGTTCCATTGGCCAGACCGTCCTCTGCTGTCTTGCTGTCTACAATGTTAAATGCCATTGAGTCGTTGTCTTTCAGCTCATCCGTCATGTCCTTACCTATGCTTAAGGTCTTGCCATTATACTCGACAGGTTTGTCTTCGTTTACCACGGCCACTGGCAGGCTGTCTACGTTTCCGTAAGGATCCCACATGGATTTCAGAAACAGACCTGCATAGATGATCGGGATTACGATAATGGCGATTACGACGATAAGCATGAGCTTGTTACGAAGTAAGCTTTTCCATTCGTTTTTGATCATATTACCTATCCCTTTCTTATTAAATTGTATTATCAAACATAGTTGATTAATCAAACTTTATTCCAGTAATGGCGACGAGATCTATTAATCATATTAAAATCTATTAATAGCTTTATATTCCATTATCAAACAAAGTGTTGATTTTCTTTACGTGATGTATTATACTAAACACATACCACAGATACAACCATTAAATCTTTACTGAATGTATATTAATAGACGGAAATAATGGAAGTGTCTATTACAAATAAAAAACTGCATAATAGACAAAAAGTACGTTATTTCCTTTGAATTTATGTGCAGTTGGTAATATTAAATGCAGACAGGATTCCTATGTTTCAACACAAATATGCAGCAGATATCTGGTATCGTGTAGGCCGGCGTCGTTAACAATTTTAATCTTGTCAATTCTTAACAACAGCAGATATCTGGTATCATACAGATCGGCGTAGAGAAAGCGAATGCTTTTATTCGTTTGAAGGATGCATTATCATTGTATGACAGTTGCAGAGTATCGTAAGTGACAGGTGATTGAGGCGGAGGAAACGTGCTTGCTTTTTTGAATTGCAGGGGGAATTAAGATGGCGGAAAAAGTTGACAGAAGAGTACGTAAGACCAAGGCACAGTTGCGAGCGGGGCTTGCCCGTCTTATGCAGAAGAAGAGCATTAAGGAGATTACGGTAAAGGAACTGGTGGAAGAAGTTGATATCAACCGCTCCACATTTTATCTTCACTATACAGATATCTATCAGATGCTGGAATCCATTGAGGCTGAATTGATGGAGGAAATCACGCATCTGGTGGCAGACTATCCTCTGGATCCTCTTAATAATAAGGAGAGCTCGTATCCTTTTATTGAGCAGATATTTACGATCCTGGATCATAATAAGGATATTTGTATCGCACTTCTTGGAAAGAATGGAGATATGGCTTTTGTGAATCGTATAGAAAAACTGATCGCAGATACAGTGCTGCATCGCTTGTCAATTCGTCTTCCGAAAGACAACCGTGATATTGAGTATGCGTATGCGTTTTGTCTGAATGGATGCGTGGGAATGATCAAGACATGGCTGTCTTCTGAGAATCAGGAGAGTACACAGCATATGGCAGAGCTGACACATAAGCTGATCGATAATACAACACACATGTATCTGGAGCAGGCACTTAGATAAGAGAAATGTCCGGATGCATGCTGTGAGTCTGGTAAAAAATAAAGAGTATTGTTTCACGTTTGTTTGAGGGAAAACTCATGTTTCACGTGAAACAGTACTCTTTTTTTATTGGCTTTTTGTTGGTTTATAGCATTTCCACAAATTACTGCATGAAGCTCAACGGCTCTGAACATGAACAATGTTCTTTTGATACGCTGATTTCCAAAATTACTATAGATAAATTTTGTTTTTGGTGCCGGATCATAAGTTGTTTTTACAGGAAAATAGCTACCTGTTCCAGGAAATGTTCCGGATCTTCCAGATGAGGAAGATGTCTGGTTTCCGGGATCACAGCGGTTTCAATGGAAGAATTCAGCTTCTGATATTCCTCTGCGATAAGAGAAGCGGAAGCTTCTTTTTCTCCGGAAATAATATAGATGCATGCATCGGAAGATTCTACGGCATTATTAATGCTGATATTCAGGTATTTGCCAATGTAGCTGGAATACAGATATTTGGCGTTGGAACCACCCTTGTGAGCGGATTCATAATAGGTGTCTACCAGCGTATCTGTTACATGGAAGGGATTGTAGAACAGCTTTTCCATAAACAGACTGCTGATGGATTCGCGGGAAGCTACCATATGATAGATCAGAGTTCCGAAAATCGGAAGCTCGATAAAATACTTAAAGAGCTTGTTGTCTTTACAAGGTGCCTGCTTCAGGGAACTGAAGCTTGGTGGATTGACCAGCATGATTTTGCGGAAATGGTCGGAATTGTTACGGTAAGCCATGATCGCAAAAGAACCTGAGAAACCACTGGCAATAACATCGGTTTCCTCACGAATCACATTCTTGGCAAAATCACAGAGTAACTGAGCAAATACAAAATTGGTATAAGTAATATCCGGTTTTTCGGAACGTCCACATCCAAGAAGATCAATGGTGTAAACGGTATGTTCGGTTGCGAGCTGCTTCTCTATGGCATTCCATTCATAACCGGAAGCACCTGGCATGATATCATGAATAAGAAGAATAGGGGTGCCATGTCCCTGTTTTGTATAAAAAATCTTTCCAAAACGCCAGTCATAGGTTTTGCTGTGTGGCTGTTCCAGCATATCTTTAAGCTGAGATGTGGCATCTATGAAACGGTTAGCAATATGAATAACACCTGCGGCAGTTCCGACTAAAGCTGCAAGAGTAAGTAGTCTGTGTCCATTTTTCTTCATTAAAAAGCCTCCTGGAATTCGTAAAAATAATCAGGACAGATGTAACGTAATTCAGGTATCTGATCTGATTTTTTCTGAATATTTCTTTGCTTTATTATACGACAGGAACGAAAAATTTACAATGCTTTTGTGGGAACCCTAACCTTGTTATTGTATGCTGACGCTACTGTCCATTCTGTTCTTGGCGATGATCGCTAAGTTGCTGTTCGTTCTGCTTTTAGTAACGCGCTTCGCAATGAAAAGAATTTATGTTGATCGCATAAATTGGTACGGTATGGTCTCGGGCTTTCTGCGACCTTCGTTTATAAAAAAATTACGGAATATTATCAGTGAACAGTAGCATCGCCAATATGCTTCATGATACATAGAAATCAGATTTGGAACCGAATCAAGTAAGTCCCCTGCTTTAATTGCGAAGAGCAATAAGCAGAGGGCGTGGACTTGCTTGTATCAGGAGGAGGAAAAGCTCCTTCTGATAAACTGCAAAGCAGTTATTTTGTTATGAGCAAGTAGCGAAGAGGATGCTTTTATCCTTCAGTAAAATACAAGTGTTTCACGTGAAACATTGGACTTGTTATCCGACAGAGCTGATGCTATACAGGATTGCCGAGGATGATGTTGATAAGGGTTTTGTTCAGCATCAGTGTGCAGTTCCATGGATTGAGAATTACTCCCTCAACAGACGGCTCTTGCAATGCAGAAGCAAAAATCTTATCAATATCTGCGGTAAATGTGGACATGATCTTATCACTGCCTTTTAACTCTTCGTCAAAGCTGGTAAATGCAGCCCACCATTGCTTTCCATCGTTGGTTTTGATCGCATGAAGAGAAATTTTTCCATCACCTTTTGGAGGTTCTACAGCAATGATCAGCTGTGCCTGCTCCTGCATTCTGTGACGGATCACGGTGAGAGTATGAGCAAGCATTTCTTCGGTTGCTTCTTTTTGGAGTGCTGCAATGGCAGTTTCGATCTTTTCGTTGCCATTTAAAGTCTTGTCTAATTGTTCTTTATAGAAATCGTTGCGATTATTTGTGGTGTTCATGTATAAAATATTCCTTTCAATCAGATGATAAATGACTAGTACATTGTTTTCGAAATACCTATACCAATTACTTGTTGGTGAATCCGACTGCACAGTTCTAAAAGCTTCAGCATAGCCAGCTACGCTTGCATTTTTATACCTGCACACTCGAATCCACATCCCACGCGATTGGTATAGTTATTTACGAAACAATGTATTAGCCGCAAACTGCAAGGAGTTTGCGAATGCTTTCTTTATGGATTATAGCATTTCAAGGGAAAATGAGGCAAGAGAAGAAGTATTTTTAACTGAATCAAATAAGCCCCCTGGTTCGATTTTGAAAAGCAATAATCAGGGGAACTTGCTTGCATCAGGAGAAGTGCAGGCTCCTTCGGATAAACTGCGAAGCACTTATTCGGTTATGAGCAAGTAGTGAAGCGGATGCTTTTATCTGCTTGAATTAAATCAAAAAGTTTCCTGATTACTGATCACTCCGTTCTTGGTAATACACTTCGCGATGCACAGAAATTATGCTAATCACATAAATTTGCATGGTATGTCCAGGGCTTTCAGTGGTCTTTGCGCACAAAAAAACTCGGAGGATAATATTACCAGTTAACAGTAAGTCCCCTGCTTCAATTACGAAAAAGTAATAAGTAATAAGCAGTGGGTGGCGTGTATTAGGAAGAATGCAACGGCGTTTAGAAGCAGGGAAAGGAATAGTGGGCATGTCTGAAAACAAGGTACTGCACTAATTCATGTGGCCACTGTTATGGGTACATTGTAAGCCGGTCCTGATAAATTGCAAAGTAGCTATTGGGTGTAGAACTGCGTAGCGAATACGGGTATTTTTATTCGTTTGATTCCAAATTGGATAGATATGTTTGCACACTTGAAGGTGAGTTGCCAGATACTGTCATCAGTATTCTCCATGATTTCGGTCAGATGCTTTTGTGAACTGGATGGGGAATTAACAAGTTAAGTGAATGTAGTAAAAATGTGTATTTATATGAAAAAATGGAGGGTAAGGCGGAAAATATGGGGGATTTTATAGAAAAACGATATAAGAGTAAGGATGAAATAAAGAGAAATAAGAGATTATTTCTGCGAAGAGAACACTATGATAATGACAATAACACAAATGTTAAGTACGATAAAAAGGACTTTATAAAAGAAAATACTGGCAAATAAATAGAAATAATAGGATGTTTACGAATGAAAAAGCATTAAAGTACGAATTATAGTACTTTAAATGAAAAGGTACGATAAAACGTACTTTGAATGTACACACATATAAAAAAACCTAAAAACACAAAATGTGCACCTGCACACATGCGGCAAAAAGATAAAATATAGATCCGTTCCTACTTTAAACATGCAAAATTTTGATTGATCGAATAAAAGAAAGCAGCTGCTTCGATTACAAAAAAACAATAAGCTGTGGGTGGGAAAATACTTGTACTCTTCCTGATAAACTGTAAAACAGCTATTTTGTGTAAAACTATGATCGAATGCAAAAATTTTTGTCCGCATGACTGGGATAAAGGGAAGACAGGGAAGTCTTTTACGGCTTGATTTAGAAGAAAAAAGCCTATTAAGTGAAATTTATTTTATGCCAGTTCTATGCCGGAACCTTATTCAGATACATTTTATATTGGATATTACAAAATGAAACTATGCTTGAAAAAGCCTTTAGTTAACATGTACATAACGAATATATAATAGGATTGGAAGAAAAATGAAATAAATACGCAAATCTTTTGTAAACATAATAAAATAAACAAAAATCGAAAATTCCAGTTTCATAATATTATATTTTTTTCACGAGAGATACATGTATTTCACGCTATAAAAACACTCCGGGAAAAGAAGTTTCCATTTACTATATATAGATGCTTTTGGGGAATATAAAGATAACAGCCACATTATTTTGTGGATGGAGATTCTTGTATTTTTTACATGCTTTCGTGATACAGATAATGCCAGAGAGAATATATCGGAGTATTTTTTTGATATTTCTCATTGATTTTATAATGTGTTCGTAACTGTTCAGTACCCTTGCAGTTACAAGTCAAACCGTGTCCTGGATCGATTTCGTTGATGGCATTTTTAACCGGATCGAGTAAGTCCCTTGCTTCAATTATAAATATTGGTTTGATAATCTGTCTTCGGATGTTTCACGTGAAACATCCGAAGACAGATTAAGAATAAAGAGTCATAACCCCATCTTTGACAATTGCAGAAATAAAAAACAGCTGTAGTTCGTGCTTATGTGTTTTATGGTAGGTTTAATATAGATTTTAATCGAATCAAGTAATTCACCTGCTTCAATTGTGAACTACAATAAGCAGTGGTTGGGGACTTGCTTGTATCAGGAGAAGTATAGTCTCCTTCTGATAAACTGCGAAGCATTTATTAAGCTATGAGCAGTAGTGAAGAGGATGTTTTTATCCGCTTGACTTAAAAAATGTTTCGCAACAACGACAACTCATATGCGCTTTACGGTAGCGTGATATAGTTTTTAATCGCGTCAGGAGGTCCCCTGCTTCAAGTGTAAGAAGCAATAAGCAGCGGTTGGTGACTTGCTTGTATCAGGAAGAGTACAAGCAAGTTTTGATAAAATGCGAAGCAGTTATTCGGTGTAAAGCTGCGTAGCAACTGCGGATGCTTTTGTTTGTATGACTCGAATCAGGAGTTCCCCCCTGTTTTTGGCTTCAATTGCAAGAAACGATAAGCAGTGGTTGAAGAACTGCTTCTTATCAGGGAAGAGTAGCTTGTAGTCCTTTTGGTAAATCGCGAAGCAGTTATTCAGTGTAGAACAGCGAATGTGTTTACAGATGCTTTTATTCGCTTGATAATAATAGTAATGTTTTTAGTGTTCAGATAAAATTTGAAAATGCTATAAATGCTGTAAAAGAAAGGGATTTCGATGCCTATGTAGCAGTGTGCAAGGTTCCATAAAAGATAATATCTATACCGAGAAAATCGAATTATTTTCGAGATTACGATAAATCAGAACAATTTCAGCAAAATATCTATAAATGGGAACTTCATTTCTCGGTACGTTTTTATGGCGTAATGGCGTAAAATATATAGTCTGATTGAAAGCAAATAAAACTGGAAGTTTATGCGGAGTTGATGGACTTTATAATCGATGTACTGTTACTGTCAAACTTCTGTTTAGTCCGGAATGAGTTTGGGTATACTACACAATAAATAAAATAATTCAAAACCTATTTTCTATTGTTTCACGTGAAACATTATGTGGCAGTTTAAAAATAAAAGTGTTATAATGATATCCAATGAGTAAAAATCCCTTAAAAAAATAAAAAGGAGGGGTACAATGGGACGAATCATTGCAGTTGCCAATCAGAAAGGCGGGGTTGGAAAATCAACGACAGCCATCAATCTATCGGCCTGCCTTGCTGAAAAAGGGAAAAAGGTTCTTGCCATCGACATTGATCCGCAGGGAAATACGACCAGTGGACTTGGCGCAGACAAGAATGCAGTAGAAAACACCCTTTATGAGCTGCTGCTTGGAGAAGCAGAGACCAAGGATACCATTATAAAGAACGTTGTAGACAATGTTGACCTGATACCATCGAATATGAATCTTTCCGGTGCAGAAATTGAACTGGTTGATCTTGAGGATAAAGAATTTATTCTGAAAAAGATCACGGATAAACTTCGCCGGAAATATGATTACATAATCATGGATTGTCCGCCGTCACTGAGTATGCTTACAATTAATGCTTTGACAGCCGCAACCTCCGTTCTGGTGCCGATTCAGTGTGAGTATTATGCATTGGAAGGTTTGTCACAGTTGATACATACCATCGAACTGGTAAGAGACCGATTGAATAAGAGATTGAAGATCGAAGGCGTGGTCTTTACTATGTATGATGCCAGAACAAATCTGTCACTTCAGGTTGTAGAAAATGTAAAAGAAAACCTGGACCAGAATATATACAAAACGATCATACCGAGAAATGTACGACTTGCAGAGGCACCAAGCTATGGAAAACCGATCAATCTGTACGATTCACGATCTACAGGAGCAGAGAGTTATCGCCTCCTGGCAGAAGAAGTTATAGGCAGGGAGGGCGAGTGATGGCTGGAAGAAGAACAGGAGGCCTTGGAAAGGGTCTTGACGCACTGATCCCGAACAAAGCAGGCGGTCCGTCAAAGGAACCTGCAAAAAAGACAAGATCTGCAGTTGTAAAAAAAGACAAACCAACTGAAAAAGATAGTCCGGCCGCAGAACGACTTGTGAAAATTTCCAGCGTAGAACCAAATCTGAATCAGCCCAGAAGACATTTTGATGAGGATGCGCTGCTGGAACTTTCGGAATCCATTAAACAGTACGGTGTTCTTCAGCCGTTGTTGGTATCCGATAAGAAGGATTATTTTGAGATCATTGCAGGCGAACGCCGCTGGAGAGCTGCCAAGATGGCAGGGCTCAAGGAAGTTCCTGTTGTTGTAAAAGAGTTTACAGACCAGGAAATCGTAGAAATTTCCTTGATCGAGAACATTCAGCGGGAAGACCTGAATCCTATAGAGGAAGCGATGGCATACAAACGTCTGATGGAAGAGTTTCACCTGAAACAGGATGAAATCGCAGACAGAGTTGCCAAAAGCAGAACTGCAGTAACTAATTCCATGCGTCTTCTGAAGCTTTCTTCAAAAGTTCAGGAAATGGTAATTGCAGATATGATCTCAGCTGGTCATGCGAGAGCACTTCTGGGAATTTCTGATGAAGCTCTTCAGGAAACAACAGCCATGAAGGTTTTTGATGAAAAACTCAGTGTTCGTGAGACGGAAAAACTTGTAAAGAATCTGGTTTCTCCTGCGAAAAAAGTAAAAACAGAGAGAAACACAGCAGAAGATGCCATTTATGAGAGCCTGGAAGAAAAAATGAAAGGTATCATGGGAACAAAGGTATCCATTCAGCGAAAGAAAAACAACAAAGGTAAAATTGAAATTGAATATTATTCCAGAGATGAACTGGAGAGGATCATTGATCTGTTCGAATCTATCAGATAGGAGGCAGAATGAGCGGGATTTTTGAAAGCATGGGAATTGATTCCGGGATTGTGATCATTGTTTTGCTGATCCTTACCATCATTCTTCTGATCAATGTGGTGAGTAGCAATATGCGTCTCAGCCGTTTGGAACGGAAGTACAAGATGTTTATGAGAGGCGGAGATGCACAGTCACTGGAAAAAGTTTTTGTAAGAAAATTTGCACAGATCGACCGGCTGTATGAAGCAAAGGAAGATCATGATCATGACATCAGCTTTATCAAAAAAAATATGAATGTAATGTTCAGCAAATATGGCGTTGAAAAGTATGATGCATTTGATGATGTAGGTGGAAAACTCAGCTTTGCACTGGCGCTTCTTGATAAAAACAATACGGGTCTGATCTTGAATGCGGTTCACAGCCGCGATAACTGTTTCCTTTATTTAAAGGAGATCGTAAAAGGTGAGTCCTATGTTGTACTTAGTCAGGAAGAAGTGGAAGCTTTGAGAAAAGCAGTAAACTTTGGACTTGGTGAGATTGAGAAGGAATAAAAAACTGCAAAGAGTAAGAATATTTTTAATACAGGAGGAATATCATGTTAGACATTAAGTTTGTGAGAGAGAATCCGGAGGTTGTAAAGCAGAATATCCGCAATAAGTTCCAGGACAGCAAACTGGAGCTGGTTGACAAGGTTCTCGAACTTGATAAAGAAAACAGAGAGATCAAGCAGGAGGTTGAGGCTCTCCGTGCTGAGAGAAACAAGATCTCCAAACAGATCGGTGCTCTTATGGGCCAGGGAAAAAGAGAAGAGGCAGAAGAGGTTAAAAAACAGGTTGCTGCATCCGGAACTCGTATTGAGGAACTTTCTCAGAGAGAGAAAGAGGTTGAGGAAGAGCTTCTGAAAGATATGATGGTGATCCCGAACATCATCGATCCTTCTGTACCAATCGGTAAAGACGACAGCCAGAACGTAGAGATTGAGAAATTTGGTGAGCCGGTTGTTCCGGATTTTGAGGTTCCGTATCATACAGATATCATGGAGAATTTTGATGGAATCGATCTTGACAGCGCAAGACGTGTTGCCGGTAACGGATTCTATTATCTGATGGGTGATATCGCACGCCTTCATTCCGCAGTAATTTCCTATGCAAGAGATTTCATGATCAACCGGGGATTTACTTACTGCGTACCGCCTTTCATGATCAGAAGCAACGTTGTTACAGGCGTTATGAGCTTTGCGGAGATGGATGCTATGATGTACAAGATCGAAGGTGAGGATCTTTACCTGATCGGAACAAGTGAGCATTCCATGATCGGTAAATTCATTGACCAGATTATTCCGGAGGAAGAGCTTCCGAAGACACTTACAAGCTATTCTCCGTGCTTCCGTAAAGAGAAAGGTGCTCATGGACTTGAGGAGAGAGGTGTTTACCGTATCCATCAGTTCGAGAAACAGGAGATGATCGTTGTTTGCAAGCCAGAGGAGAGTAAGATGTGGTTCGACAAGCTGTGGCAGAATACAGTAGATCTGTTCCGTTCTCTTGATATTCCGGTTCGTACGCTTGAGTGCTGCTCCGGTGACCTTGCTGATCTTAAGGTAAAATCCCTCGATGTTGAAGCATGGTCTCCACGTCAGAAGAAATACTTTGAGGTAGGAAGCTGCTCCAACCTTGGAGATGCACAGGCACGTCGTTTGAAAATCCGTGTAAACGGCAAAGATGGCAAGAAATATCTTGCTCATACATTAAACAATACAGTAGTAGCACCTCCGAGAATGCTCATTGCTTTCCTGGAGAATAACCTGAATGCAGATGGATCTGTAAACATTCCAAAAGCTCTGCAGCCATATATGGGCGGTATGACAAAGATTGAGAAAAAGACACGCGCGTAAGAGAAACGCAGGCTTTTTCAGGGAGGTGTTCTTGTGCACAGTTATTTAAAGACCGTTGGTTTTTCACAGATTACCAGAAGAAGTGAAATAAAAGAGATCATTCGTGATGTGATCGCAAGCTACGATGAAAAGGTTTGCGTGGAAAATCATCCGGAAGGCGTATTTGTACAGTTTTCCAAGAATTATGGCTGTGACTGTGGAATCAGCGTTTGTGGTCAGTACGATGAGAACGGTGAGTTTCACGTGGAATATTATTTCCCATTTTTCAGGGGAACAGGAATCACATCCAGGGAAAAAGTGACTGTTGAACGTCATACAGATAAGGAATCTTATGCAGGAGCATGTGATGATTTGCGTATTGGCGTGACTATGATCTTTTATCTGCAGAATCTGGCAGAATATATGCAGGAGAAATACAAAGGCCTGAAAGACCCGGGGGACCGTCCGGTGACGGTTTCCGGTCTGGCTTCTGAGGGAAAGATCCTGTTTCCGCTGCAGAAGGATAAGGAAGCGGTAAAGGTGGAGAGAGAACTTTCCAAAAACAGGACTAATCTGATCGCAGCAGCGCGTAATGGTGATGAGGAAGCTATGGAGAGCCTTACAATGGAGGATATGGATACTTACTCCATGATTTCCCAGAGAATTGTTACAGATGATGTTCTCACGATCGTGGACTCTTATTTCATGCCTTATGGAATTGAATGTGATCAGTATAATGTTCTTGGTGAGATTCTGGATATCATGAAATTTAAGAATATCCTGACAGGTGAAGAAATCTGCCAGATGACTATAGAGAGCAATGATATACAGTTTGATATCTGCATCAACAGCAAAGATCTTCTCGGTGAACCGGCAGTTGGACGCCGCTTCAAAGGAACAATCTGGCTGCAGGGTCAGCTGCACTATTAAGTTTTCAAATTTAGAATTAATTCTTGTAATTTCAAAATAAATATAGTAAAATAATGGTTGTGAAACTTTTGGAAGTGTTCGAAATGTTTCACAACTATATATGTCCATATAGCTCAGCTGGATAGAGCACTCGCCTCCTAAGCGAGGGGTCGGAGGTTCAAATCCTCTTATGGACGTGCTTCAAAGCGTTCGAAAATGTTAGCTGGATTAGCCGACAACGAACGCTTTTGTTTTTTTCTAATCACGTTCGTGACACAAAATTCCATTCAAAATGATCAATTTCCGGCTAACATTTTAGTTTTGCTCTGTATTTGTACCACTCTATATAACGAAACGCTCAGATGCTGTTTTGCAGTAGGGGAAAAGAAAAAATATCCAAAAATTGATGATTAATGGTGAGCTTGTGATAGAATGGATAAAAGAGAAAAGCATAAAGGATGTAGTTGTGGAGAATATTTGTTATGATTAGAAAGTTGCTGAACGGAGATATCGATAGAGTTGCTGACATATGGTTAAAGACAAATCTGAAAGCACATTATTTTATTTCCAATCAATACTGGAAAAGTAATTATGAATTAGTGAAAGAAATGCTGTCACAATCCGAAGTTTATGTGTTTGAAGCAGATAAAATGATACAAGGATTTGTAGGACTAAATGATGAATATATCGAAGGTATTTTTGTCTCTGATGAAATGCAGTCATGTGGCATAGGTAAGCTTTTATTGGATTATATTAAGGATAAAAAAGTCAGCTTACGATTAAATGTATATCAGAAGAATGCCAGAGCAATTTCTTTTTACCAAAGAGAAGGGTTTATTATTCAATGTGAAGGTTTGGATGAAGATACTGGTGAAAAAGAGTACACTATGCTATGGAAACAAAAATAGAAATCGGAAGTTGTGGGAATAAAAAAATATGGAATTAAGACTATTGCGCTATTTTCTGACGGTGGCAAAAGAACAGAGCTTTACAAAAGCAGCAGAACAATTGCATATTACCCAGCCAACGCTATCCAGACAAATGGCGGCATTTGAAGAGGAGCTTGGAGTAACATTATTTATTCGAAGCGGGAAGAAAATTTCGCTTACTGAAGAGGGGATTTTATTAAAAAGGCGTGCCCTGGAGATCCTTAATCTTGAGGAAAAAACACTTGAGGAACTGAAAGGAAAAGAAGATGTTGTAGAGGGAAATATAACCATTGGATGCGGTGAATTTGCAGCGGTGGAGACATTGGCGGAGATATGTAAAACATATAAAGAAAAATACCCGCTGGTTCAGATTGTATTGCATACTGCAACAGCAGATGCAGTGTATGAGATGATGAACAAAGGACTTGTAGATATTGCATTATTCATGGAGCCGGTGGACACCGAAGGGCTGGATTATATCCGGATCACAGATTGCGATCACTGGTGTGTTGGAATGCGGCCGGATGATCCGCTGGCAGAAAAAGAGTTTATAAGAAAAGAAGATCTTATTGGAAAACCATTGATCCTGCCGGAAAGAGTAAATGTTCAAAGTGAACTTGCCAATTGGTTTGGAAAAGACTTTTCGAAACTGCAGATTGCTTTTACAAGTAATCTTGGAACGAATGCCGGAGTTATGGCAGCAAATGGACTGGGCTATCCGGTATCCATCGAAGGTGCTGCAAAGTATTGGCGGGAGGATATTCTTGTACAGCGAAGAATTTCTCCTGAAATCACAACAAGTACTGTGATTGCCTGGAGACGAAACATTCCATATTCTCTGGCGGTCAGTAAAATGATAGAAGAAATAAATGCTTTTCAGGCATAGAATGGAATTCAATATAAGCATTAGACATAATAAAAATATCAGGTATAAAATAGATGTATAAGAGAAATTCAAATCTTATACATCTATTTTTATACGAAAAATTCGCAAAGAAAGGGGATTTTTATTATGAGTAAAAATTTAGTCGCATTTTTCAGTGCAAGCGGGACAACAAAAAAAGTAGCAGAAATGATTGCAGAGGAAGCAAAAGCGGATTTATTTGAGATTGAGCCAAAAGTTCCATATACAAAGGCTGATCTTGACTGGATGAATAAAAAATCCCGCAGCAGTGTGGAAATGAGTGATAAGAAATACAGGCCGGAGATTATGAAGAAAAAGATGGATATGAGTTCTTATGATGAGATCCTTCTGGGATTCCCAATCTGGTGGTATGTAGCTCCGACAATTGTCAATACATTTTTGGAAGCCTATGATTTCAGTGGCAAAAAGATTGTGCTCTTTGCAACATCCGGTGGAAGTGGATTCGGTAATACTGTAAAGGAATTACAGCCATCTGCACCGGATGCGGTTATCACAGAAGGCAACCTGTTAAACCGTGGAACAAAACAGGAAATCAGTGAGTGGGTAAAATCTTTATAAATAACAGTGCTATGGAGGTATACAGAAAATGGGAAAAATAGTACAGACAGCAGGAAGAAATACACTTGGTGAATTCGCACCGGAATTTGCACATTTTAACGATGATGTACTTTTCGGCGAAAACTGGAATAACCAGGACATCGACGTAAAAACAAGAAGTATCATCACAGTGGTTGCTCTGATGGCTTCCGGAATTACAGATTCTTCTTTAAAATATCATCTTCAAAATGCAAAAAATCATGGTGTAACACAAAAAGAGATTGCCGCAGTAATCACACATGTCGCATTTTATGCAGGATGGCCAAAAGCATGGGCTGTTTTCAATCTTGCAAAGGAAGTGTGGGAGGCAGGTGAAGGAGATTTACCATACGAAGAGGAAGCAATGCGGGCGCATGCAAAAGAGATGGTATTTCCAATTGGTGCACCAAATGATGGCTTTGCACAGTATTTTTCTGGCAGAAGTTTTCTTGCACCGATTTCCACTTCTCAGGTTGGCATTTTCAACGTGACATTTGAACCCGGATGCAGGAATAATTGGCATATTCATCATGCAAAAAGCGGTGGCGGGCAGATCTTAGTATGTGTAGCCGGCCGAGGGTTTTATCAGGAAGAAGGCAGGGATGCGGTAGAAATGAAACCGGGTGACTGTATTAACATTCCGGTAGATGTAAAGCACTGGCATGGGGCCGCTCCGGATGAATGGTTTTCCCATCTGGCAATTGAGGTGCCGGGAGTGGATTGTTCCAATGAGTGGTGTGAGGCGGTATCGGAGAAAGAGTACGCTGGATTAAGATAAGGAGAGCACTATGGAATACGGTAAACTCGGAAATACAGATATAGAAGTGTCAAAATTATGTGTGGGCTGCATGAGTTTTGGGAAAGCTGGAACCATGCATGACTGGACGTTGGATGAAGCTGAAAGTGAGAATGTTATCAAGCATGCACTTGATTTGGGATATAATTTTTTTGATACAGCAAATGGATATTCAGCAGGAACAAGTGAGGAATATTTAGGTAAAGCATTGAAGAAAAATGTAGCGAGAAATCAGGTTGTGATTGCATCCAAGGTATATTTTAATGAAGGTCGTTTATCAAGACAGGCAATCATGAGGGAAATAGATGGAACTCTGTCACGTCTTGGAACCGACTATCTTGATTTATATATCATCCATAGATTTGACTATGATACACCAATTGAAGAAACTATGGAGGCACTGCACGATCTGGTAAAAGCAGGAAAGGTCAGGGCACTTGGTGCATCTGCCATGTATGGATATCAGTTTTATAATATGCAGTTAGCCGCAAGAGACAATGGATGGACACCATTTTCTGCGATGGAGAATCATTATAATTTGCTTTACAGAGAGGATGAGAGAGAATTGCTACCAATTTGTAAGCAAATGAAAGTTTCGTTAATGCCGTATAGCCCTCTTGCAGCCGGACATCTGGCAAGACCACAGTGGAAATCAGAGTCTCTTCGTGGAACCACGGATAGGGTTGCCATGGGAAAATATGATAAGACTGAAGCGGAAGACATGCAGATAGTTAAACGTGTAGCGGAGCTTGCCGAAAAGTATAACTGCAAAATGTCCCAGATAGCCATTGCATGGCAGTGGGCAAAGGGAATTCTATCGCCTATTATTGGGGCAACCAAAACGCAGTATCTGGATGATTCAGCCGGAGCATTTGACATTAAATTAACTGCCGAAGACCTTGCATATCTTGAAGAGCCATATGTTCCACATGAGATAGTTGGTGCAATTGATAAAAATCCGGCACAAGGTGTTATTTTGCTTGATGAAAAGAAATAATAAAGAACTAGGTGTAGCCATATGAAGAAATATTTATCAGTTATTCTGGAAATTATCCTCACAGCCTGTCTGGTTGCATGTGGTAGTTCTAACAAGGATTCCGTGAACGATGATAAACAAGAGGTAAGACTGGGAAAAATGAATATGCCAGAGCGTGAGGTTGTAGAATTGCTGAGTAACGGAGACGTAGAATTAAAAATTTCGAAAGAATGAAATTACTGTTTTTCTATACGAAGAGCTCGACAGATTTTAGATAATTGCGATCTGTGAAGGATTTGCAATTTTAGGAATGATATTTTTGATTATCAGTTGATAGTCAACTTCCAGTTTGTTGAATTAAAAATGAAATAAAGTTTCAGTAATCATAGAGTGTATGGATTCAATTCCATATGCTCTTTTTCTTTTACTTAATTTCAAGAAAATGCAGAAATCTAATGTTACGAGTTTCTTACGAGTGGCATTTAAAAAAACTCGCAAGAAAACTCGTAAGAAAAAAAGTAAAAAAATTTGCTTTTGACCACTGTAAAACAGGCTCTGAGCGTTTCGTTATATGAAGGGATAATTTTTCTTTCATAATTCAAAGAAAAGAGGACAAAGAAATGTCAGAGAACTGGATGACGAAACAGGAATTGGTCTGATTGAGAAACGCAGACAGGGATTTGGAAAGGTGAACGTTATCTACGTGAAAACCTTTATGCCTGAGAAAACAGATAAGAAAAAATTTGAAGAGGAATTAAAGAAGTTTAGAAAACAAACTTCTGTGGAAAATGAGGAATCTACAGAAGTTTACATTTCAAACTTCATGAAGTCCTAAAATCAAACTTCTAGAAGTCCCGAAAACAAACTTCAAGAAGTTTACATTTCAAACCCTAATAATACTAATCTTAGTGATACTGAAATGAATGATAATAAATCTAATCAAATCGTATCTGCAGATGAGAATCGATCCGATGGCGATAATTCCACTGAGGAATATCAGGCTTATGAAAAACTGGTCAAAGAGACTGTTGATTATGAATCACTGGAGGTAACCCATCATGACGATATGCGACAGGTAGATGAAATCGTGAACCTGATCGTAGAGACTGTGATGTGTAAAAATGACAAGATCTTGATTGCCAGCAACTGGTATCCGGCATCACTGGTGAAGAAAAAATTTCTGATGCTGACCTATTCACATATCGAGTATGTCTTACACTGTATGAGTGGTAACACCACAAAGGTGAAGAACATCAAGAAATATTTATTAGCAGCCCTGTTTAATGCACCGTCAACGATGAACGGGTATTATCAGACAGAGGTGAACCATGATATGCCAGGACTGGTAAGATAGGAGGTGCACATGTTTATTTTAAAACTTGCTGGAAAGATATTATTACTGCCGGTATGGCTGATCCTTTTTGTGATCGGCCTGGTAGTGAAGATGACAGTACAGACTTATGCGGTTGTAAGGGGAATCCTTGGTTTTATATTCACTTTGTTGATTATAGCAACTGCATACTGTTACCATGACTGGGTACAGGTTGTATTCCTGTTTGCGCTGAGTGTTATTCTGTATCTGATCCTGTTTGCAGGAGTGTTCGTAGATACTGTACTGGACATGACAAGAGAACGTATTATTGATTTTATTATATCGTGAGGAGGATATGAAAATGAGCGAAAACAATGATTATATTCAGTTACCACCACTTAAAAAAGACACACCGTCCGATGTGGTAGCATTTATGTGGGAGTACATGAAAGTACCGGAGAATTCAAGAGAAAAAGTTAAGAATCTGCTTAAAGATGCAAATGAAAATGGCGTAAAATTAAGTCATCAGGCACCAACACTGTATGATGTTGTCCCAAAAGAAGAAATTGCTGAATTTGAAGAGCTTATGCGCAAAACCATAGCTGACATTGTATCAGAAGCCAGTAGCGTTGCCTGTTGGGTGTATGTGCAGAAATATGTGAAGCACAAAACCCTAAACGAAATGCTGCAAGAATTGCCAGACGTAGGTCAATTCATCCTAGCTATGGATACCTGGTTTGAAAAACTGATGGAGAAATAATCTAGGAAAATAGTTTAAAGTCTACATGTTATGATCATGTATGAAGTTGGAACAAAATAAAAGAATTGTGCTATACTATTGTTCAAGAAAAAAACTCATTGACATATTTCAATCTATTTAGGAGGATAAACGATCATGTGTACAGCAGCAACTTATAAAACAAAAGATTTTTACTTTGGACGAACCCTCGATTATGAATTCTCTTATGGTGATCAGATAGTAATTACACCACGTAATTATGCGTTTAATTTTCGCCATGTTGACGATATGAAAAATCATTATGCAATTATTGGAATGGCTCATGTTGCAGAGGATTATCCTTTGTATTATGATGCTATGAATGAAAAAGGAGTGGCAATGGCAGGACTGAATTTTGTCGGAAATGCTGTTTATTCCGCGATTAAGCCAGATGTGGAAAATATTGCACAGTTTGAATTTATTCCGTGGATTTTAAGTCAGTGTTCTTCTTTAGTTGAAGTTCGCGAGCTTCTTGAACGAATTAATATTGTTAATACTCCTTTCAGCGAGCAATTGCCATTAGCACAATTACACTGGATCATTTCTGATGAGAATGAGTCAATTACGGTAGAATCTATGTCAGATGGTTTGCATATTTATGATAATCCAGTAGGAGTGCTTACGAATAATCCGCCATTTCCACAGCAGATGTTTCAACTAAATAATTATATGCATTTATCTCCTAAACAGCCCAGAAATACTTTCTGCGAAAATTTGGCTCTTGATGCATATAGTAGAGGTATGGGAGGAGTAGGTCTTCCGGGAGATCTCTCATCTGCCTCACGCTTTGTACGTGTAGCTTTTACAAAGGTAAATGCAATTTCAGGTGAATCAGAGGAAGAAAGCGTTAGCCAATTCTTCCACATTCTCGGATCTGTGGATCAGCAACGAGGATGTTGCGAAGTAGCGGATGGAAAATATGAAATCACATTGTATACGTCGTGTTGTAATGTTACAAAAGGTATTTATTATTACAATACTTATGAAAACCATCAGATCAGTGCAGTAGATATGCATGTAGAAAATCTGGATAGTGATAAAATGATTTGTTATCCAGTAATTCAAGGAGAACGAATCAACTATCAAAATAAATAATGTTTTGAAATCAGGGATGAGGTAGAAAGGAAAGTTCCATGACAAAAGATGAAGTAAAAAAACTCAGGATGAACAGTCCGGAATCACTACAGTTTTTAAATAATGCTACAAAATTTTATAATTTAATGATGATGTATCGTTGTGCTATTCGGGAGATACAAACTAAACTTGAGGTTTTGGATGATGAATTTTCAGTTGAGAACAATCGAAATCCTATTTCTTTTATAAAAACAAGAATTAAGAAGCCCAATAGTATTTACGATAAACTGCAGAAGATGGGATATGAATTTACAACAGAAAATATACAGACATATCTCAATGATGTAGCAGGCGTTCGAATAGTTTGTGCGTTTATTGACGATATTTATATGATATCAGATTTGATTACCCAACAGGATGATATTAAAGTTATTGAAATAAAAGATTATATAAAAAATCCAAAATCGAATGGTTATCGAAGCTATCATATGATTGTCGAAATACCAGTATTTTTTGCTAAGGGTAAAACACCTATGCGTGTAGAATTACAGATTCGAACCAATGGTATGGATTTCTGGGCAACATTGGAACATCAACTTCGCTATAAAAAAGGAATTGAAGAAATGCCTGGCTATGATGAGATAAGTGAAGAATTACTTCATTCTGCAAGAGCTATCATTGAAGCAGATAATGAAATGCAGAGAATAAAAGACAAAATTGGTATGTTCCACGAAATTTAGGGAGAAAACTGAGCAAGTAGGAAGGTGGAATATATATGAAACAAGATACTTTAGAGGGCAAAGCAAAAACAAAAAATGGGGTAAAACGACTGTGTTTTTCTATAATCTGCATTCTTCTGGAAGTGATTTTTATTATTACTATCGTAACACGCTTGAATGAATATGCAGAAATCATAAATTTATTTACAAGGATTTTGAGTGGGATCTTGGTTTTGGGATTGTACGCATCAAATAAGACATCCTCTATGAAAATGCCTTGGGTCATCTTAATTCTAATTTTCCCAATTATGGGTGTAGGCCTGTATTTGTTGATTGGTTTGAATGGTGGCACACATAAAATGCGTGAGCGATATGCAGAAATTGATAGCAAATTGTTACCAATGCTTCCGGACGGTCAGGAGTGTTTGAGCAAAATAAAAGAAACAATTCCGAAAGCAGGAAATATAGCAAGTTACATACAAAGAAATTCGCAGTATCCAATCTATCAGAATACGGATATTGTGTATTTTGATGAAGCAGTGAAAGGATTAGAGGCACAGCTTAAGGATTTGGAGAAAGCACAGAAGTTTATCTTTATGGAATATCATGCGATAGAAGACGCTGAAGCATGGCATAAGATTCAAGATGTTCTGGAAGAGCGAGTAAAAGCAGGTGTGGAAGTTAGAGTATTCTACGATGATATGGGTTCTATAGGCTTTATTAACACAGATTTTGTGAAAAAGATGGAGGCAATAGGAATTCATTGCCGTGTATTCAATCCGTTTGTGCCAGGTTTAAATCTGTTTTTGAACAATCGTGATCATAGAAAAATAACAGTTATTGATGGAAAAGTCGGATTTACAGGTGGATATAATCTAGCAAACGAATATTTTAATTACACACACCCGTATGGACAGTGGAAAGATACAGGTATTCGTTTAGAAGGAGATGCTGTTCAGTCGCTTACGGTGACATTTTTGGAAATGTGGAATGCAGTAAGTGATAAGGATGCTAATGATTCTGATTTTAGTAAATACCTTTTCCACTATGATTATGCGGCACAGCAAACTGGGTTTGTTCAACCTTATGCAGACAGCCCTATGGATAATGAGCAAGTAGGAGAAGAAGTTTATATCAGTATGATAAATAAAGCTGAAAAATATTGTTGGTTTATGACTCCATATCTAATCATAACAGATGAAATGACGCATGCGTTATGTCTGGCTGCTAAGCGAGGGGTAGACGTAAGAATTATCACACCTGGTATCCCTGATAAAAAATTCATTTATAATATAACTCGTTCTTTTTATCATGGATTAGTTAAACATGGTGTTCGTGTTTATGAGTGGACTCCTGGTTTCTGTCATGCAAAAATGAGTGTGGCAGATGACTGTATGGCAACTTGTGGAACAATTAATTTGGATTATCGAAGTTTATATCACCATTTTGAAAACGGCTGTTTTATGGCAGATTGTCAGGCAGTTGTGGAAATAAAAAATGATCTGATAAGAACGCTGGGAGAATGTCGTGATGTGACAGACCAATATCAAACCGGACGAAGTGCATATTTGCGACTGGGACAATTATTTATGAGATTATTTGCTGGATTGCTATAAGAATCTGATGAAACGACCTTTCAAAAAACAGTTGATTTAGAAGTTAACTGTTTTTGAAAGGCCGTTTTTGCTATATCTAACAGTCTGTTGTACAAAGAAGATTTTGCATGGATGAAAAAAACAAACCTTGTTGAGGTTAAATTGAGATTGACTTTGTATTGTATAAGTATGAAATAAAAAGGAATCAGGTGATGTACAATGAAAAAGCATAAAATATGTAAAATCCTTCTTGTTATACTGGCAATTTTTTTATGTGTGGCTTTTTATGAATTGCTCGGAATCTGCGTTGCATATAAAAAACAGCCGGAAGTGTCCAATACAACCAAAAAAGAAACAAAAAATGGGTCATGGAACGAATGCAGTGAAAATACAGAACGGGCAGTAATCATAGAAAAGAATCCAGAAGCACTTTTACAAAGAGTGCGTTTGATCAAGAATGCAAAAAAGGAAATTATTCTTTCTACTTTTGCATTTCAATCCGATGAAAGTGGAAAATTGATTTTAGGAGCACTGCATGATGCGGCAGACAGAGGTGTACATATTCGTCTGTTAGTAGATGGAATGGAGAGCTGGATTGATATGGAAGGAAATCCGTATTTCTATGGATTATCTTCCCATGAGAATGTTGAAATTAAACTGTATAATAAGGCCAATCCGTTGAAACCATGGAAGATGATGGGGAGAATGCATGATAAATATTTGATTGCAGATGGTAAGACATATATTCTTGGTGGAAGAAATACATACAATTATTTCCTGGGTGATTTTCTGGGACATAAGAACTATGACAGAGATGTGTTAGTGGTTTGCGATGAACCTGAGAAAGAAAATTCAGTTAACCAGTTGTTAGAGTATTTTGAAACGATATGGGAACAAGAAGACAGTGGTTATTTTCATGACAATAAAAAACTGGCAAATAGAAAATCTGTAAAGAACGCAGTTTTAGAGCTGCAGAACGGCTATCAGAAATATTTTGAAGAGAATAAGGAAAGAATCTGCGATACCGATTACACGGACGAAACTTTTGAGACAGAAAAGATTGCATTAGTGTCAAATCCTATTCACACAGGTTCCAAAGAACCAGTAGTGTGGTATCAGTTGGGAGAATTGATGAAAAATGCAAAAAATCGTGTGAAGATCCACACGCCATATATTATCTGTAATGATATGATGTATAATACATGGGAGGAGATTGCAGAGAACGTTTCAGATTTTTCTATCATGACAAATTCAGTTGCGAATAATGGGAATCCATTTGGGGCTGCCGATTATGCGAAAAACAGAAATAGAATCTTAAGTACAGGAATTAATATCTGGGAATATGAAGGCGGTTATTCATACCACGGAAAAAGTATTCTGATTGACGATGATCTGTCTGTAATCGGTTCCTTTAATATGGACATGAGAAGTGCATATCTGGATACGGAACTGATGCTTGTAATTCGCAGTAAAGATATTAATAAACAGTTGGAAGAGGGCATGATGGAATATGAAAAAGTGTCCCGCCAGATATTAGAAGGCGGAACTTATAATGATCCATATCATGTAGAGCCAATCGAATTAACAAAGAAACGTCAGAGAAAAATATTTTTGGTACAGCATCTGCTTGGATGGGCAAGGTATCTGTTTTAATAAGGAGGAAGGAAAACGTGTTTCAAATATTGATTGTAGAAGATGATAAAGAATTAAGCCAGCTATTCCAAAAAGTGCTTGAGAAGAATGGATATCAAGTCAAAAGTGCATCGGATGGAGCACAGGCATTAGAAGTATTGGATAAGGAATATATTGATCTGATCATTTCTGATATTATGATGCCGGTTATGGATGGCTATGAACTGGTGTCAGAACTTCGTTCAGCAGGATATCAGATACCAGTGCTTATGATCACTGCGAAAGGTTCCTTTGATGATATGCGCCAGGGATTTCTTTCGGGAAGTGACGATTATATGGTAAAACCGGTAAATGTGAATGAAATGGTTTTAAGAGTCGTAGCACTGCTTCGCCGTGCACAGATACTGAATGAACACAAAATTGTGATCGGTTCAACAGAGTTTGATTATGATGCAATGACGGTTACAACTGATAAGGAAAGTTTTGTTTTGCCTAAAAAAGAATTCCTGCTTTTATATAAGCTTGCAGCTTCGCCAGGCAGAACATTTACAAAACAACAGTTGATGGATGAAGTATGGGGATACGAGACGGAGGCAGACCCACATACGATAGAGGTACATATAGGAAGAATCAGAGAGCGTTTTAAAGATAACCCTGATTTTGAAATCGTAACAATGCGTGGAATTGGATACAAGGTGGTGAAAAAATAATGGAACAAAAGAAAGAAAAAGGATTGCGGATCCGATCCTGTCTGACTGGTGCAATCTGGCTGGCACTTGTATTTTCAACAGTCATATCTGCTTTATTATTTGCTTTTTTGAATCATTTTTTTAATCTGCCGGGCAGCATACCTGTGCTTGGCTGGCTTTTGATTTTCAATACATTGATTGCAGGGCTGATCACTTCCTTTATTAATGCAAAGTTACTGGAACCAATTACCAGACTTAGTAAAGCAATGAAGGAAGTTTCTCAGGGAGATTTTGAACAGCATTTGGAAACGAACAGCCGTATAGCAGAAGTTGGAGAATCTTATCAAAGTTTTAACGTTATGACAAAAGAACTTCGTGCAACAGAGGTGCTGCAGATGGATTTTGTATCTAATGTTTCTCATGAGTTTAAGACCCCGATTAATGCCATTGAAGGATATACAATGCTGCTTCAGGGAGAAGAACTATCTCCGGATCAAGAGGAATATGTAGAAAAAATCTTATTTAACACCCAAAGACTTTCCGGATTGGTTGGTAATATTTTGCTGTTATCCAAGTTAGAGAATCAGAATATACCAATGAAAAAAACAGAATATCGTCTGGATGAACAGATTCGCCAGGCATTTCTTTCATTGGAAACAAAATGGACAGAAAAAGAAATTGGTTTTCAGGTAGAATTGGAGGAAGTTAAATATACTGGGAATGAAGGACTTTTTATGCATATCTGGATAAATCTTTTGGATAATGCGATTAAGTTCAGCCCTTCAAAGGGGACAATTACGATGTTTCTGAAACAAGAACAGGATTCTGTTAAGTTCATTCTGGAAGATGAAGGACCAGGAATAGAGGATGATGTAAAATCCAGAATATTTGACAAGTTCTATCAGGTAGATGGATCTCATAAAGCAGAAGGAAATGGCCTAGGTCTTGCACTTGTAAAACGGATTGTAGATAGTGCCGGAGGAACAATCAAAGCAGAAAACCGTGAATATGGTGGATGCAGATTTGTTATAGAGCTGCCAAAGCAGAAAGATGAGATTATATAGTTTTAAGATAAATTAGAAGATGGGAGGATTTATATGACATTTTATCAGGAGTTGCAGTTAAATCAGGCAGGTTCTAAAAACCTGTTGAAAAAGAGTGAAACACTAAAAGAAAAATTATATCATATGTGGGTATATCTGGTGAAGATAGCTGTTACATTGGCATTTTGTTTTTCCTTTGTTAGTATTTTCAGCATCCTATTTGGAAATGAGAACAGCATTGTAGGTGTAGTAGTCTTATTATGTCTCATGGTGTTTAGAAATGCGGATCTGGGGATCCACACCGGACAATCTACGATGCTTTTGGCTTTGTTCTTTGTAATTATGACTGTATGTCCGCATTTAGCAAATCAGTTTTCACCGGTATTGGGAATGCTGTTAAATATTGCGGCACTGGCTGTGTTAATTCTGTTCGGATGCCATAATCCATTCATGTTTAATCAATCTACATTGGTTCTTGGGTATCTGCTGCTATATGGTTATGATGTTACGGGAAAAAGCTATCAGATGCGATTAGTCGGAATGGCTTTAGGTGCAGCACTTACCTGCTTCGTATTTTATCGAAATCATAAAAACAGAACTTATAAAAGAAATCTGAAAGATCTGATACAAGAATTTGATATCACTTCTTCCAGAACAAAATGGCAGATATGTCAGATTTTATGCGTACCGATTGTCCTTTGCATTGCAGAACTTTGTAATATGCCACGTGCAATGTGGGCTGGTATTGCGGCCATGTCCGCGATTTTGCCGTTTATGGAAGATATGCGCTACAGAGTCCGTAAAAGGATTGTCGGAAATATTGCAGGTGTTATATGTTTTACAGTATTATATTTTCTGCTTCCTTCGTCAATCTATGCATATATAGGAATTCTTGGTGGAATCGGTGTAGGATTTTCAGCACAATATGGCTGGCAGGCAGTATTTAACACATTTGGTGCTTTAGCCATTGCTGCAGAGACTTATGGACTACAAGGAGCGGTTAGTCTTAGAGTGATTCAAAATGTTTTTGGTGTTGTGTTTGCTTTAGCATTTTGTGTTATATTTTATTGGTTTATGTCTAAAAAAAAGGAAAGTGAGATGACCGTACATGCAGAGTGAAGTGAATCAGGAAGAAAATTTGAATAGAATTATTACGGTTCCTAATCTTCTTTCTTTTTTTCGGCTTTGTCTGATTCCGGTAATTATATGGAGTTATTGTGTAAAGAAAAATCCTCTGTTAGCTGGTGAAATCTTATTGCTGTCTGGTCTTACGGATCTTGCTGATGGATATATCGCAAGAAGATTCCATAGGATTAGTAATTTAGGAAAAATACTTGATCCGGTGGCTGATAAGCTGACACAGGCAGCGATGTTAATCTGTCTGTTTACTCGTTTTCCGCATGTGCTTCTTTTAATCGTAATAATGGCAGGTAAGGAGCTGTATATGGTAGTCAGTGGATGTCTTGTGATACGAAAGACAGGAAAAGTACATGGTGCAGACTGGCATGGAAAGATAGTAACCTTTTTATTATATGGAACTGCAGCGGTGCATATTATATGGTTCCACATTACACCGATGGTATCAGATCTGTTGATTGGTTTGTGCGCTATAATGATGGTCATATCGGTCGCTCTGTATATTATCCAGAATACCAGGACTCTTAAGGAAGAGACTGTATAAGCAATTTTATATTACAATGACTAGAAAAATATTTAGGAAGATAAGCGGGAATCCTCGGTAATTCAATTGCCGAGATGAAAGCGTA